>NZ_JBGLYQ010000001.1:0-244614 GCF_047304105.1 Duganella sp. Dugasp56 | reverse complement strand
GAGCGGTAGTTCAGTTGGTTAGAATACCGGCCTGTCACGCCGGGGGTCGCGGGTTCGAGTCCCGTCCGCTCCGCCAAGAACAAGATACCCCGCAGCTTATAATGAGCTGCGGGGTTTTTCTTTTTATGGCATATTAATTCCGATTATCTGTATTTGAATATCGGCGGATAGTTTCGCCACCGCCTTATTCAAGCCGGAGCCGCTTATCGACCACAAGTCGGGCAGCTGCCGCCGCGCCGTCCGCCGGCGCCGGCAACGTGTCCGTTTTGCCAATGATTTGCGCTTGCTATAGAGGGGGGCTCCCTGTAAAATCCGGCAACCGGAATCGGCGAACGCGTGTTCGCCTTTTTTGTATGTGCAAGTTCCACTCAATCCGAATTGGCAGACCATGTTTGAATTTATTCGTACCCATCAGCGCTTGATGCAGATTCTCCTGGCGATCATCATCGTCCCATCGTTTGCATTCGTCGGTATCGGCAGTTACAAAAGCTTCGGCGACGACGCCAACACGATCGCCAAGATCGACGGCAAACCCCTGAGCCAGCTCGAGTTCGACAACGCCATCCGCACCCAGCTGGACAGCTACCGCCAGCGTATGGGCGCGCAGTTCGACCAGAAGCTGTTCGATACCCCGGAATTCAAGCAAAACATCCTCGACCAGCTGATCGCCGAGCGCGCAGTGGCGGCGGAAGTGGTGCGTTCGCACCTGAGCGTTTCCGACGCCCAGCTGCAGAAGGCCATCAAGGACCAGTTCGGCGGCGAAGGCGCCTTCGACATGGAGCGCTACAAGGCCATCCTGGCCGCGCAAGGCATGACGCCGACCATGTACGACCAGCGCATGCGCAGCGAAATGACGCTGCTGCAGCTGGGCAACGCCATCCAGAACACCGGCTTCGCGCCGCGCACCGTGGCCAAGACGCTGTCCGACATCGGTTCGCAGGAACGCGAAGTGCAGGAACTGCTGCTGCCGGTGACCGACTTCGTGCCGCAGGTCAAAGTGACCGACGAGATGGTCAAGGCTTACTACGAAAAGAACGCCAAGTTCTTCGAAGTGCCCGAGCAGGCCAAGATCGAATACGTGGTCTTCAACAGCGACGCCGTGATGAGCCAGGTGGCCGTCACCGACGCCGAAGTCGCCGCCTACTACGAAGCCAACAAGGCCGGCTTCACCGCGCCGGAAAGCCGCCGCGCCGCGCACATCCTGATCGCGCTGAAGAAGGGCGCCAGCGCCGCCGACGTGGCCGCCGCCAAGGCCAAGGCCGACGCCATCGTGGCCGAACTGCGCAAGACCCCGGGCGACTTCGCCAAGGTGGCCAAGGCCAAGTCGGAAGATCCGGTATCGGCCGAGCAGGGCGGCGACCTCGACATCGTGACCAAGGGCGCGCTGCCTGCGCCGGTGGAAGCGGCCGTGCTGAAACTGAAGCAGGGCGAGATCAGCGACGCCGTGCAGTCGGACTTCGGCTTCCACGTGCTGACCGTGACCGCGCTCAAGCCGGCCGTCGTCAAGCCGCTGGACGAAGTGAAGACCGAAGTGGCCGACGCGCTGAAAAAGCAGAAGGCCGCGAAGAAGTATTCGGAAATGGCCGAAGCCTTCACCAACACCGTCTATGAGCAGTCCGACAGCCTGAAGCCGGTGGCCGACAAGCTGGGCCTGAAGATCGAAAGCGCCGCCAACGTATCGCGCACGCCTTCGCCGATGGCCGGCCCGCTGCCGTACAACAACGCCAAGTTCCTGGCCGCGCTGTTCTCCAACGAATCGATCAGCAGCAAGCGCAATACCGAAGCGGTCGAGACCGCGCCGAGCACGCTGGTTGCCGGCCGCATCGTCGAGTTCAAGCCTGCGTCCAAGCGTCCGCTGGCTGAAGTCGACGCCGCCATCCGCCAGCGCGTGACGATGGAAGAAGCCGCCAAGCTGGCCGCCAAGGCCGGCGCCGACAAGCTGGAAGCGCTGAAGAAATCCGGCGACGCCACCGGCTTCGCCGCGGCCAAGCTGGTATCGCGTTCGAAGACTGAAGGCTTGAACGGCCTGGCCGCGCAAGCCGTGTTCAAGGCCGACGCGACCAAGCTGCCGGCGTATGTCGGCGTGGACGTGCCGGGCATGGGCTACGGCATCTACCGCATCGGCAAGGTGCAGCAGCCTGCGGAGCAAGACGAAGCGCGCCGCAAGTCCGAAGCCGAGCAGATCAACGGCATCGTCGCCCAGCAGGAAATGCACGACTACATCGAACTGCTGAAGCAAAAAGCCAAGGTGAAGATCCTCAAGCCGATCACGAAAACCACCGTGACCGAAGTGAAGTAAAAAGAAGGGCCGCGAAATTCGCGGCCCTTTTTACATCCACCGATTTTTTAGAACGTGTAGTTCACGCGGCCGTAGTAGTAGCCGCCGTTGATGCCGATCGGCGAGAACGATGGGTATTGCGTCACCGCAGCCGTGTTCAGCGCCGCGCGCGCCGCCGTGACGTAGGCCTGGTTCATCTTGTCCGGATACTTGTTGAACAGGTTGTTGGCGCCCAGCGAGAAGGTGACCGACTTCATCCAGCGGTACGACACTTCCAGGTCGGTGGTGAACAGCGTGTCGATCTTGGTTTCGTAGTAGGTCACGTTGTCCAGCGAGCTGTACGACGACGACGGGCCATACACCGACTCGCGCAGGTTGACCGTCCACGAACCCTTCTTCCACAACGCGCCCAGGTTGATGCGCATCTTCGGCGACGACTTTTCCAGCGAGGCGATGGCCGCCTGGTCCAGCAGCTTTTGCGGCAGCAGCTGCGACGGCGCCTGGTTGATCTTGGTCACTTCGACCTTGTTCAGGTTGGCCGAGGCCGACCAGTCGACCTTGCCCAGCTCGTCGAAGTTGCTGGCGTACGAGTACACCGCTTCGATGCCCTGGTCCTTGGTGTTGGCGGCGTTGGAGAAGATGCTGATGCCGGTCTTGGTCACCGTCGGATCAAGCACGTTGCCGTTGGCCTTGATCGCCGCCACCACCGCCGGCGCGTTGACCGCGTTGCCCGAACCGAACACCGTGCCGCTGCCGATGATGCGGTCGTGGATGTTGATGCTGTAGGCGTCGATCGTCACGGTCGCCTTCGGCACCGGATGCAGCACCAGGCCGATGCTGTAGTTCTGCGACTTCTCAGGCTTCAGGCCGTTGATGCCGACCAGCGCGGCGGCCGGCGAGTTCGGCGCCAGCTGCACCGAGGCCTGGGTCGGCGACACGTTGGTGGCCGAGTAGTACTGCTCGGCCATGGTCGGCGCGCGGAAGCCGTTGCTGACCGTGCCGCGCAGCGCGAACGCCGGCGTGAAGTCGTAGCGGCCCGTCAGCTTGCCGACCTTGGCGCTGCCGAAGTCCGAATAGTCCTCGTAGCGGGCGGCGGCGTCCAGCTTCAGGTTGGCGATCGGCGAGCCGGCGATGTCGATGTACACCGACTTGTTGTTGCGGCTGTGGCTGCCGGCGTCGGTCAGCGAGAAGCCCGGATACGATTGCGAACCTTCCTTGTAGCGCGAGGCCGGGTCGCCGGCGCCGATCTCGTAGGTGTCGCGGCGGAACTCCAGGCCGCCGGCCACCGACAGCGGGCTGGCCCAGCCGACGTTGTACTCATGGCTCACGTCGAGCGAGGTGGTCCACTGGCTGGCGGTGAAGGTGCCGGCGTGGAATTGCGTCGGCGTGGCGCCGGTGTCGTTGAACAGCGAGATGTTGCCGGAGTTGACCACGCCGATGTCGGCCTTGTCCTTGCCGTAGGTGCTGCTCAGGTCCCAGTTCCAGTCGGCCAGCACGCCCTTGGCGCCGGCGGTGAAGCCGAAGTCCTTCTCGTCCATCGCCTCCAGCGGGTTGAAGCCGTTCGGGTAGACCTTGGGCAGGCGGCTCGGCACGCGGTAGTTCTCGAACGATTGCGCCTTTTTCTCGCCGTAGGTGGCGGTGGTGTACAGCTCGACGCCGCCGACGTCGATGCCGGCGTTCAGGGCCAGCAGCGAGATGTGGTAGGCGGCGTCGCCGGAGATGTGGTTGGCGTACGGGTAGCCGTCGGCCTTGGTCAGGTTGGGCATAGAGGCCAGGTTGGCGGCGCTGGTCACGCGCGGGTCGATGTCGCCGCGGTCGCTGTGGCCGTGGTACTTGTGCTCGCCGCTGACGTTGATGTAGGCCTTGTCGGTGGGCTCGAAGCCGATGTTGAACGAGCCGTCGCCGGTCTTGCCGCCCTGGTCGATATAGGCGCCGCCGGTGCCGGTCAGCGAGCCGCCGGACGAGTCCTTCTTCAGGATGATGTTGATCACGCCGGCGATGGCGTCGGTGCCGTACTGGGCGGCGGCGCCGTCCTGCAGCACTTCGACGTGGTCGATGGCGGACACGGGGATGAAGTTCAGGTCGGTCGCGGCGCCGCCCTGGAACGGTCCGGCCAGCACGGCCAGGTTGGCGGTGGTGTGGCGGCGCTTGCCGTTGACCAGCACCAGCGTGTCGTTCGGGCTCAGGCCGCGCAGGCGGGCCGACAGGGTCAGGTTGGCGGTGTCGCCGCCGAAGGCCTGGGCGGTGAAGGAAGGCAGGTTCTGCGCCAGCGCCTGGATCAGGTCCGGCTGGCCGGTGCGTTCCAGCGAGCCGGAGTCCAGCACCTGGATCGGCGAGGCGCTGTCGACCGCCTTCAGGCCGCTGCGGCGGGTGCCGGTGACGATCACGGCTTCGACATTGTCGGCCACGGCGGCGGTGGGCGTGACCGGCGCACCGTCGCCGTCGGCTGCGATGGCGGATACGGCGACGCCGGCCTGCAGGGCCAGCAATACGGCTTGCGTCATCAAACGTCTTTTCATTTGCATCGGATGCTTCATGTGTACCGCTCCCTTAGTTTTTGGTGGATCGCTTGCGCCATGAAACTGGCATAACGATACTTACCTCAACGCAAATTGCATGCCTGAAAGGAAAATGAAAGTTGTGTAAGAACTTTGCGCAAACTGGCGGGGCGGCGGCAGAATGAAATGGGGGCCCAAAAGCAAGCGCCGCCGAATAACAAAGTTATTTCGGCGGCGCCGGGGTGCTGCACTGTTTTGGGTCAGGCGGTGCTGGCGATCAAACTCCGGGCGGCGTCGAGGAAGGCCTGTTCGCCGATGTGGTCCAGCTCCAGCAGCCTGGCCTGGCCGAATTTGACGAAGTTGCGGTCGATCGAACGCACATAGGCGGGGTCGTAGTGATGGATCAGCAGTTCCTCGACCAGTTGCGCCATCGCGCCGCCGCTGGCCATGGCCTGCCAGTGCTTGATCTTCTCGCGGCCGTGCAGCGCCGCCAGGAATTCCAGCTGTTCGTTGAGCGACCCGGGGCTGGCGGTGAAGTGGGCATAGTCCTCCATCAGCAGCCGCACGCGGTTGGCGCGCGACAAGGTCAGCGAGATGCACTCGGAGGCGCGCATGGCCTCCATCAGCGCGGCCGGCACGCGCAGGTTGCCGACCTTCTTGCTTTCCGATTCGACGAACACCGGACGGGCCGGATCGAAGCGGCGCAGCGTGTCCCAGATGCGCGTCTCGAAGGCTTTCTGGCTGGGCTGCGGCTGGCTGGGCAGGTTGCCCAGCACCGAGCCGCGGTGCGCGGCCAGCTTTTCCAGGTCCAGCACCTGGGCCCCTTGCGCGTGCAGCACTTCCAGCAGGCGGCTCTTGCCGCTGCCGGTGGTGCCGCACATGACCTGGAAGCGCAGCGGCGGCGCCTGCTCCAGTGCGGCGGCGACATGGGCGCGGAAGGCCTTGTAGCCGCCGTCCAGCTGCGCCACCGGCCAGCCTATCTTGGCCAGGATGTGCGCCATCGAGCCGCTGCGGTTGCCTCCGCGCCAGCAGTAGACCAGCGGCCGCCACTCGCGCGGCTTGTCCAGCCACCGCGCCTCGATATGACTGGCGATGTTTTTGGCCACCAGCGCCGCGCCGACCTTCTTGGCCTCGAACGAGTTGACCTGCTTGTACATGGTGCCCACGGTGATGCGCTGCGCGTCGTCCAGCACCGGCGCGTTGATGGCGCCGGGCAGGTGGTCGAGCGCATATTCGGACGGGCTGCGCGCGTCGATGATGGCGTCGAAGCTGTCCAGTTGCAGGAGCGCGTCTTCGAAGCTGAGAATTTCCGGATACTTCATTTGGCCTTGATGGTTTTTTGCAGCGTCGGCCAGATATTGGCCAGGATGGTTGGATGGGCTTCGGCCAGCGGATGCAGCCGGTCGGCCTGGAACTGCTTGTCGGCGACGCCGTCAAGCATGAACGGCACCAGCGGCGCCTTGATTTCCTTGCTTAAGGTGCCGTACATGGCGAAGAATTTGTCGGCATAGTCGCGGCCGTAGTTGGGCGGCATGCGCATGCCGATCAGCATGACCTTGGCGTCGGCCTTGGCGGCAGCGTCGGCCATCGCCAGCAGGTTGGCGCGGGCGGCGGCCACCGGCAGGCCGCGCAGGCCGTCGTTGGCGCCCAGCTCGATGACCACCAGCGCCGGCTTGTACTTCTGCAGCAGCGCCGGCAGGCGCGAGCGGCCGCCGCTGGTGGTCTCGCCGCTGACGCTGGCGTTGACGACGGTGGCGTCCATCTTCTGATCCTGCAGTTTCTTCTCGGCCAGCGCGACCCAGCCGGCGCCGCGCGCCAGGCCGTATTCGGCCGACAGGCTGTCGCCGAGCACCAGCACGGTTTTTGGTGCAGAATAGGCGCTTGCCGCTGCCGACAACAGGAGCAGGGCGAACAGACCGTGTACACTCAGTTTTTTTGATAAATCATTCAACACATTCAGCATGCCCGATTTCCCTAAAGCGTCTTCCAATTTCATACCGGACGGCCCGGCCCTTGCCGCGACGGCGGCGCCCGTGGCGCAGCCAGCCGGTCAGCCGGCCATCGTCGTCAGCGGCCTGGCCAAGCGCGTGGCCGACGCCAGCGGCGAACTGACGATTTTGCACGAGGTGGATTTTACCGTGCAAAAGGCCGAGACGCTCGCCATTGTAGGCGCTTCCGGTTCGGGCAAGTCGACTTTGCTGGGCCTGCTGGCCGGTCTCGACACGCCCAGCGCCGGCAGGGTGGTGCTGGACGGCGTCGACATCTATGCGCTGGACGAGGATGGCCGCGCCGCGCTGCGCAAGGAAAAGCTGGGCTTTGTGTTCCAGTCCTTCCAGCTGCTGGCGCATCTGACGGCGGTGGAGAACGTCATGCTGCCGCTGGAGCTGAGCGGCGCCACCCATGCGCGCGAGAAGGCCGAATTCATGTTGGGCAAGGTCGGGCTGTCGAGCCGGCTGAAGCATTATCCCAAATACCTGTCCGGCGGCGAGCAGCAGCGCGTGGCGCTGGCGCGCGCCTTCGTGACGGAGCCGCCGCTGCTGTTCGCCGACGAGCCGACCGGCAGCCTGGACGCTGCCACCGGCGAGGCGGTGATCAAGCTGATGTTCGAGCTGAACCGCGAGCACGGCTCGACCTTGGTGCTGGTCACGCACGACCAGGCGATGGCGGCGCGCTGCGGCCGCACCATCACCATCGCGGCGGGCCGGCTGGTTTGACGTTGCGGCTGAAACGCTAGCGGCCGTGGTGCTGGACCATGCGGTTCAGCGCCACGCGGATGGCCGGTATCAGCTCGCCGGCGGTCAGGCCGATCGGGCCGCTGCCTTCGGTGACCAGCACGTCGGCCGCCATGCCATGCAGCCAGACGCCGGCCAGCGCGGCTTCCCACTGCGGCCAGCCTTGCGCCAGCAGGCTGCCGATCAGACCGGCCAGCACGTCGCCGGTGCCGGCCGTGGCCAGCGCCGGGTTGCCGGTGGTGTTGATGACGGCGTCGCCATTCGGCGCGGCGATCACCGTGCCGGAACCCTTGAGCGCCACCACCGAGTTCAACTTGACGGCCAGCTTGCGGGCGGCGCCGACGCGGTCGGCCTGCACCTCGGTGATGGTGGTGCCCAGCAGCCGCGCCGCCTCCAGCGGGTGCGGCGTGACGACCGCCGTGGCGGCGGCGCCGTCGGCGGAACGCCGCGCCAGCGCCGACTGCAGCCCGGCATCGGCCGCCAGCAGGTTGAGCGCGTCGGCATCGGCCAGCAGCGCGCTGCCGCTGGCGATCGCGTGCGTCAGCAATTCGACGGCCTGGCGCGCGGCGCCGAGGCCGGGACCGATCACCAGCGTCGCCGTGCCCAGGTCGAAATCGCCGGCCAGGCGGCACATCAGTTCCGGCTGGCCGCTGTCGCACGCCGGCGCATCCTCGGCAAACAGGGCGTAGACGCGGCCGGCGCCGCTGTGCAGCGCGGCCCGCGCCGCCAGCAGCGGCGCGCCGCCCATGCCGCGCGCGCCGCCGATCACGGCGACGTTGCCGTAGCTGCCCTTGTGCGTGTTGTGCCGGCGCGCGCGCAGATGGCGCGAGAAGAACTTGACGTCGTTCAGGTGCAGCCGCGTCGGCGCGAAATGGGCGGCGTCGATATCGAGCCGCGAGACGTCGACCAGGCCCGCGTAGTCGCGGCCGTCGCAGGTGTGCAGGCCCGGCTTGTTGCCGATGAAGGTGATGGTGTGGGTGGCGTGGATCGCCACGCCGTCCGGCCCGACGATGGCGCCGGTGTCGGCGTCGAGACCGCTGGGCAGGTCCAGCGCCAGCACCTGGCACTTGAGCCGGTTGACGGTTTCCGCCAGCGTGCGCATGGCGCCGCTCAGCGGTCGCGTCAGGCCGATGCCGAACAGGCCGTCGACGACCAGGTTCCATTCCGTGGTGGCGACGGCGGCCTGCTCGAATTCGGCAAAGCGGGCGTCGCTGGTCTGCGCGCGCTGCATGGCGGCCGCGCGTTCGGGCGAAGGCTCGGCCGCAGGCGCATAATGCAGGATGGTGACCTGGGCGCCGGCGTAGGCGAGGTGGGCCGCTGTTTCCAGCGCGTCGCCGCCGTTATTGCCGGGGCCCGCCAGCACCAGCACCTTGGCGTGCGCGGTGGAGAACGGCAGCAGGTCCAGCGCCGCGTTGGCGCCGGCCTGTCCGGCTCTTTGCATCAGGACGCCGTCCGGCAGCGCGGCGGCGGCGGCTTGTTCTATGGCGCGGATCTCGGCGCAGGAGTAGAGTGGGTTCATCGTGTAATTTTAACATTGAAATATGTTGTAAGGCCGCTATGCCACCCGCCATGGAGCCTCTACAATATACGCTTCCGAAAGTTGACGAGGCAGGTATGGATTGGCAGTTCTGGATAGACCGGGGTGGTACGTTCACCGATATCGTGGCGCGTCCGCCCGATGGACGCTTGCGCACCCTGAAGCTGCTGTCCGAGAATCCCGAGCACTACGCCGACGCGGCCATCGCCGGCATCCGCCAGCTGATGGGCGTGGCCAAGGGCAAGCCGATACCGGTGGCGCAGATCGGCGCCGTCAAGATGGGCACCACCGTGGCCACCAACGCGCTGCTCGAGCGCAAGGGCGAGCCGACCGCGCTGGCCATCACGCGCGGCTTCCGCGACGCGCTGCGCATCGCTTACCAAAATCGTCCGCGCCTGTTCGACCGCCATATCCTGCTGCCGGAACTGCTGTACAGCCACGTCGTCGAAATCGACGAGCGCATGGATGCGCACGGCGACACCGTGATCGGTCTCGACATGGCCACCGCGCGCGCCGGGCTGGCGCACGCCTACGACATGGGCCTGCGCTCGCTGGCCATCGTCTTCATGCACGGCTACCGTTATCACGCGCACGAGGTCAAGGTGGCCGAGATGGCGCGCGAGATGGGCTTTACGCAGGTGTCGGTGTCGCACGAGGTCAGTCCGATGATGAAGCTGGTGGCGCGCGGCGACACCACCGTCGTCGATGCCTACCTGTCGCCGATACTGCGCCGCTACGTCGACCAGGTGGCCAAGGAATTGCCGGGCGTGAGCCTGCAGTTCATGCAGTCCAGCGGCGGGCTGACCGACGCGCGCGCCTTCCAGGGCAAGGACAGCATCCTCAGCGGCCCGGCCGGCGGCATCGTCGGCATGGTCCGCGCCAGCAAGCTGGCCGGCTTCGACAAGGTGATCGGCTTCGACATGGGCGGCACCTCGACCGACGTGTCGCATTATTCCGGCGAGTTCGAGCGCGTGTTCGAGACCCAGGTGGCCGGCGTGCGCATGCGCGCGCCGATGATGAGCATCCACACCGTGGCGGCCGGCGGCGGCTCCATCCTGCATTTCGACGGCAGCCGTTATCGCGTGGGGCCCGACAGCGCCGGCGCCAATCCGGGACCGGCCAGCTATCGCCGCGGCGGACCGCTGGCGGTCACCGACTGCAACGTCATGCTGGGCAAGATCCAGCCGCACCATTTCCCGCAGCTGTTCGGCGCGCAAGGCCGGCAGTCGCTCGATGCGCAGGCGGTGAAGGCGAAGTTCGCCGAGCTGGCCGCGCAAATCGGCGCCGCCACCGGCAAGGAGACCACGCCGGAACAGGTGGCCGAGGGCTTTATCGAAATCGCCGTCGGCAATATGGCCAATGCGATCAAGCAGATCTCGGTGCAGCGCGGCCACGACGTGACCGAATATGCGCTGACCAGTTTCGGCGGCGCCGGCGGCCAGCACGCCTGCCTGGTGGCCGATGCGCTGGGCATGACGACGGTGTTCGTGCATTCGCTGTCGGGCGTGATGTCGGCCTACGGCATGGGACTGGCCGACCAGACGGCGATGCGCGAGGCGGCCGTCGAGGTGCGCCTGTCCGAAGATGCGCACGTGGACCTGGAGGCGCGCCTGCATGCGCTGGGCCGCCAGGCGCGGGCCGACCTGCATCACCAGGGCGTGGACGACGCGCGCATCGCGCTGATCGGCCGCGTGCACCTGCGTTACGAGGGCACCGATTCGGCGCTGATCGTGCTGTTCGATACCGTCGACAGCATGAAGGCGCAGTTCGAGGCGGCCTACCGCAAGCGCTATTCCTTCCTGATGCCGTCCAAGGCGCTGATCGTCGAGGCGGTGTCGGTGGAGGCGGTCGGCAAGTCCGATGCGCCGGCGGAGACGGTGGAGCCGGCGCCGCGCCGCATCTCCGGCCTGATGCCCAATGCGGTGGTGCCGATGTACACCGGCGGCAAATGGCGCCAGACCAACCTGTATCAGCGCGCCTCGACCCGCATCGGCGACGTGGTCAAGGGCCCGGCCATCATCGCCGAGGCCAATGCCACCACCATCGTGGAGGCGGGCTGGCAGGCGGAGGTCTCGCTGCACGACCACCTGGTGCTCAGGCGCGTGACGGCGCTGCCGGAGCGGCGCGCCATCGGCACCAGCGCCGATCCGGTGATGCTGGAAATCTTCAACAACCTGTTCATGTCGATCGCCGAGCAGATGGGGCTGCGGCTGCAGAACACCGCATACTCGGTCAACATCAAGGAGCGGCTGGACTTCAGCTGCGCCATCTTCGACGCCGACGGCAACCTGATCGCCAACGCGCCGCACATGCCGGTGCACCTGGGCTCGATGGGCGAGTCGATCAAGACCGTGATGCGCGAGAACGCGGGCCGGATGCGCGCCGGCGACGTCTTCATGCTCAACGATCCATACAACGGCGGCACCCATTTGCCGGATGTGACGGTGATCTCGCCGGTGTTCGACGAGGCTGGCGCGCAGATCCTGTTCTACGTCGGCTCGCGCGGCCACCATGCGGATATCGGCGGCACCACGCCCGGTTCGATGCCGCCGGATTCGCGCGTGATCGAGGAAGAGGGTGTGCTGATCAATAACTTCAAGCTGGTGGACGGGGAAGCCGGCGGCCAGTTGCGCGACGCCGAGACGCGCGCCTTGCTGGCGGCCGCGCGCTACCCGGCGCGCAATCCGGAGCAGAACATGGCCGACCTGCGCGCGCAGGTGGCGGCCAACCAGAAGGGCGTCGAGGAGTTGCGCAAGATGGTGGCGCATTTCGGGCTGGACGTGGTGCAGGCCTACATGGGCCACGTGCAGGACAACGCCGAGGAGGCGGTGCGCCGCGTGATCAGCGCCTTGAAGGACGGCAGCTACACGCTGCAGCTGGACAACGGCGCGCAGATCCAGGTCGCGGTGCGGGTCGACCACGCCAACCGCAGCGCGGAGATCGATTTCACCGGCACTTCGGCGCAGCTGGAGAACAACTTCAACGCGCCGTCGGCGGTATGCATGGCGGCGGTGCTGTACGTGTTCCGCACCCTGGTCGACGACGAGATTCCCTTGAACGCCGGCTGCCTGAAACCGCTGAAAGTCCTTATTCCGCCTGGCTCCATGCTCAATCCGCATTATCCTGCTTCTGTCGTTTCGGGCAACGTGGAGACGTCGACCTGCATCACCAACGCGCTGTATGGCGCGCTGGGCGTGATGGCGGCGGCGCAGGGCACGATGAACAATTTCACGTTCGGCAATGAGCGGTACCAGTACTACGAGACCATCAGCGGCGGCTCGGGCGCGGGGCCGGGCTTCGACGGCACCAGCGTCGTGCAGACCAATATGACCAACTCGCGCCTGACCGATCCGGAGATACTGGAGTTCCGCTTCCCGGTGCGGCTGGAGAGCTACGAGATCCGCGAAGGCAGCGGCGGAGCGGGGCGCTGGCGCGGCGGCAACGGCGGCGTGCGCAAGGTGCGCTTCCTGGAAGCGATGACGGCGGCGATCCTGTCCAACAACCGCATCCACGCGCCGTTCGGCATGGCCGGCGGCGAGCCGGGCGCCTTGGGCCGCAACACCGTGGTGCGCGCCAACGGCAGCGTGGAGGAACTACCGCACATCGGCAAGACCACCATGCAGCCGGGCGACATGTTCGTCATCGAAACCCCCGGCGGCGGCGGCTACGGACCGCCGTCGGCCTGACGGGCAGGGCTACAGACGCTGCCGATTATGCGGCGGTTCTCGGCAGGCGGATGGTGAAGGTGGTGCCGTCCGCGGCGCTGGAGGCGACGCCGAGCGTGCCGCCGTGCGCCTCGACGATGTCCTGGGCGATGTACAGCCCGAGCCCGATGCTCCTGGACGGCGGCCCGTCGGCGCTGGCTTCGACCGACAGCCTGACCATCGGAGCGAAGATCGCCGCCAGCGATTCGGCCGGAATGACATTGCCCCGGTTGTTCACCGCGATCACCACCTGCCCGGCCGTGCCGCTGGCGTCCATCGTCACCGGACCGTCGTTGGTGCCGTAGCGCGCGGCGTTGTTGAGAAGGTTGGACAGCACCTGCTGCATGCGGTGCTGGTCGAAGCTGATGGTCAGGTCGCCGGAGCCGCTCCAGCGGAACTGGCGGTTCGGATGTGCCGCCTGGGCGTCATCGAGCGCCGTGCGGCAGGTCGCGCCGATGTCGGCCACCACCGGCGCCACCGGCATCTCGCCGTCCAGCTGTGTTCTCGCGTAGTCGAGCAGGTCGTTGACCATGGAACTCATGGTGTCGACGCTGCGCTGTATGCGCGCCGCCGTCTGGTCGATCTTCAGCTCGCCCGGCGGCAAGCGCGCCAGGTAGGCGGCCGCCATCGACATCGTGGCCAGCGGGGTGCGCAGGTCATGGCCGAGTATGGCGAGGAAGGTGTCGCGCGTCTTGGCCGATTTGTTCGAATACGTCAGCACCGATTCGGCCAGCGCCTGGTCGATCGCTTCGTTGAAACGCATCATGTCGCCGGCGATTTCTTCGTTGACCGCCGACAGCTTCGGCAGCCACAGCCGCAGTACCGTGGCGCGCAGCGCGCGGTACTCGGCGGTCAGCTGGATCAGCGTAAAGCCGCTGGTGTGGCGCAGCGTGCCGTGCGTCGCGGCGGCGCTTTCCGGTCCGGCGGCCTCCGGCGCCTCGCCACGCGACTTGTCGTACTGCTCGTCCGGCGTCTCCTTGACATCGATCCCGTCCGCTATCGCCAGCAGTATCAGCTTGGCGTGGTCGCGCAGCGCCAGCGGCGACATTTGCCCATCCTTCGGTTGCAGCGTCCGCGCGAACGATTCCCACTCCACCAGGATGGTTTCTATGTTGCTGCGGATAAAGGTGGAAAGTTTCATTTGTAAGGCCTGTTCGGTAGCGCGCAAGGTGCAGCGAACCATGATAGCTTGCGCCGCTCGCAATAGCCATAGCCGTCCGCCTGCCGATACCTTGGGCACCGGAATCCGGTACCACGGATTAGCCGCTTGTCCGCCGCAGGGGCGGCGCGTACAGTCCAGTTTTTCAGGAGGCGGGTGAATCGGATGGAAGGAGAAATCACAATGCGAACGCTATTCAAGCTGCTGCGTGGACGCAAATCGCCCAGCGCGGCGATCTGGTCGGCCTTTCTGCTGTGCGCGCTGTACTTCGTCTCGTGGTACATGATCGCCCACTGGTCCAACTTCCCCGGCTCGGTAATCTGAGCTAGGCGACCGTCGCGATACCGTATTTGCGCTGGGTGTGGGCGTACTGCGCCTGCAGCGCCTCCAGCGATGGATGGGCGGGGTCGATCTTGCGCATGCGCTCCAGCAGGAACGCGCATTGCTCGCCCAGCGGTACTTCCCAGCCCAGGTCGTCGAGCTGCTTGAGGATGGCCGATGTCGCCGCCGGCAGCAGCGCCATGTTGGCCGGCGCCTTGCGCAGGGCCGCGTTCAGCGTATCGACCGCCGCCCGCAGGTCGCCCTGGCTGCGCTGATCGTGCGCATGGGCGATCAACTCGTCCACCTGGTGCTTGATCTGCTCGCCCATACCCTCGGCCAAGTCGTGGCGGCCGGCCTTTTCAAACACGTCCACCGCGTCGTCCATCGACACGCCGCTGTCGGTGTCGTTCATCAGGTTGAGCATCAATTCCGACGCCTGCTGGTCCAGCTTGACGTTCAGGCAACTGTGCACCAGGCCAATCTTCAGCCCGGTCGACAGGCCGCGCGTGGCGCCGATGGCGTTGACGGCGTTGGTCAGCTCGGTCGCCGCGCCGGCCAGGTTGCCGGCCATTTCCTGCAGCATGCCGGCCGCGATCGCGCGGCAGGCCTCCACGTTGGCGCCGCCGCGCAAGGTGCGCTCCATGTCGCGGATCACGCCGCTGGCCTGGTTGGCGTCGCCTTTCTTGACCAGCGTCTTGACCAGCTTGACGTGATCCTCGGGGTCGCGGAATTCCGAATACTTGGCCTTGGCCACCACCTGCTTGAACGCCTTCTCGGCCATGCCGACGTCGCCGGTCTCGAACGCCACTTCGCCCAGGTGCCGCAGCCGGCTGACCATGTTGGGCGAGATGGCCACCGCGTCCTCCAGGATCTTCTTGGCTTCCTCCTGCTGGCCCATGGCCTCGTGGGTACGCGCCAGCAGGTCGTAGGCCGCCATGAACTTGGGATTGTCGGCCAGCAGTTCCTGCAGGGTCTGCTGCGCCTCGACCAGCTTCTGCTGGCCGAACTGGCAGCGCGCCATGCCCAGATGCGCCCACGCGATCGGCTTGGCCATCAGGATCACCTGGTATACGATCTCGGCCTCGGCCAGCTCGCCGATGGACACCAGCAGCTCGGCGCGCAGGCGGGCGAAGTCGATCGCGTAGCGGGGATTCTTTTCCTCGCCGCCCACGCAGTCGGCGATGGCCTTGCGTACGTTGCCGTTCTCCACCAACTGGTAGACCGGCAGGAACACGTCGCGCTTGTCGACGGCCTTGCGGATGCGCTGCAGCAGCGCGTCGACGGTGAAGGGCTTGAGCACGTAGTCGGTCGGCGTCAGTTCGGCCGCGCCGATCACCTTGCTGTAGACGCCCTCGGAGGTGAGCATGATGAAGATGGTCCACGGCGCGATCAGCTTGTGCAGGCGCAGGTCCTCGAGCAGCTGCTGGCCATCCTGGCCGTTGTTCTCTCCGCTGCCGTTGCCCAGGTCGTACTCGCACAGCACAATGTCGAACGGTTTCTTGGCCAGTTGGCGGATGGCCGTGCCGGAGCTCACCGCGTATTCGATCCTGGTGATGCCCGCCTGGTTCAGCATATTGTGCAGGCTGCCGCGCATCCCAGGGTTCGGGTCGACGATCAGCACCGACAATTCACTATATTCCGCCATGTTACGTGCCTCATCTAAAGTTAAATCTAGGATACTCCATGGAAAATCAAAATGTATGAATTCAAGGCCTTAGGAGACGAAATAGACTGAAAATGTTGCTTCGTCGGCAGTTTTTGGCCGTAATTGGCGCTGTATAGAGACAACGGTAAGGGGTATAATGCGCGCAAAGGAATTCTGCAAGACAAGTATCTCGTGCTCCATCACCCTTTAATCCGCAGCCACGCTGCATCAACCATCCTCCAAATATGTTGATTCTGCCGGGCTCCAACGCCCTGTCCGCATTCCGTAGCCAACGCCTGTTAACTCAACTGCAAGCCGCGCTGCCTGCCGTCGCCGCCGTCCAGGCGCGCTATGTCCACTTCATCGACGCCGCCGCGCCGCTGTCGGCCGACGACACCAGCCGCCTGGGCGCGCTGCTGACCTACGGTGAGCCGGCCCACGCCGACAACACCGACGGCGCAGTCGAAGAGTTCTTCGTCATCCCGCGCTTCGGCACGATCTCGCCGTGGGCCTCGAAGGCCACCGACATCGTCCACAACTGCGGCATGGCGCACGTCAAGCGCGTCGAACGCGGCATCGCCTTCCGCATCAACCTGAAGACCGGCATTTTGGGCAGCAGCATCGGCGCCGCCAAGAAGCTGTCGGAAGAAGAAGTGCAGGCTGTCGCCGCGCTGCTGCACGACCGCATGACCGAATCGGTGCTGCGCTCGCCGGACGACGCGGCCGGTTTGTTCCGCACGCTGGACGCCAAGCCGCTGGAATCGGTGGACGTGATCGGCATGGGCAAGGCCGCGCTGGAGAAGGCCAACACGGACCTGGGCCTGGCCATGTCCGACGACGAGATCGAGTACCTGGACGCCGCCTTCACCAAGGCCGGCCGCAATCCGACCGACGTCGAACTGATGATGTTCGCGCAGGCGAACTCGGAGCACTGCCGCCACAAGATCTTCAACGCCGACTGGACCATCGACGGCGTGGCGCAAACCAAGTCGCTGTTCGGCATGATCAAGAACACCCACCAGTTGCAGCCGAAAGGCACCATCGTCGCCTACAGCGACAACTCGTCGATCATGGAAGGCGCCGAAGTGATGCGCTTCTTCCCGCAGGGCGACGCGCACCAGTACGCGCCGACCACCGAGTTGACGCACACGCTGATGAAAGTGGAAACCCACAATCACCCGACCGCGATCTCCCCGTTCCCCGGCGCCTCCACCGGCGCCGGCGGCGAGATCCGCGACGAGGGCGCGACCGGCCGCGGCGCCAAGCCCAAGGCCGGCCTGACCGGCTTCACCGTATCGAACCTGATGCTGCCGGGCGCCGTGCAGGCCTGGGAAAACGATGCCGACGTCACCGCGCCGGTCAGCGATTACCGCGACAGCACCAAGGCCTACGGCAAGCCTGACCGCATCGCCTCGGCCTTGCAGATCATGATCGAAGGCCCGCTGGGCGGCGCCGCGTTCAGCAATGAATTCGGCCGTCCGGTGCTGGGCGGTTACTTCCGTACCTATGAACAGAACATCGGCAAGCAGTTCGCCGGCGCGCAGGACACCGTGTTCGGCTACCACAAGCCGATCATGATCGCCGGCGGCATCGGCAACATCTCCGGCCAGCACACGCACAAGAACGACATCCCGGTCGGCAGCCTGCTGGTGCAGCTGGGCGGTCCCGGCATGCGCATCGGCATGGGCGGCTCGGCCGCGTCGTCGATGGCCACCGGCACCAACACCGCCGACCTGGACTTCGACTCGGTCCAGCGCGGCAACCCGGAAATGGAGCGCCGCGCCCAGGAAGTGATCAACGGCTGCTGGCAGCTGGGCGCCAAGAATCCGATCATCTCGATCCACGACGTCGGCGCCGGCGGCTTGTCGAACGCCTTCCCGGAAATCACCAACGACGCCAAGCGCGGCGCGATCTTCGACCTGCGCAAGATCCCGCTGGAAGAAAGCGGCATGGCGCCGAAGGAAATCTGGTCCAATGAATCGCAGGAGCGCTATGTGCTGGCGATCGCGCCGGACAACCTGCCGATGTTCAAGGCACTGTGCGAGCGTGAACGCTGCCTGTACGCCGTGGTCGGCACCGCGACCGAAGAGCGTCAACTGAAACTGATCGATCCTGAGCTGGGCAACGAGCCGGTCGACATGCCGATGGATGTCCTGCTGGGCAAACCGCCGAAGATGCAGCGCGACGTACACCACGTGCATAACGAGCTGCCGGCCATCGACCTGACCGGCATGGACCTGGAAGAAGTGGCCAAGCGCGTGCTGCTGCTGCCTACCGTCGGCGACAAGTCCTTCCTGATCACCATTGGCGACCGCACCGTGGGCGGTATGTCCGTGCGCGACCAGATGGTCGGCCCATGGCAGGTGCCGGTGGCCGATTGCGCCGTCACCGCGATGAGCTTCGAGGGCTACCTGGGCGAAGCGATGGCGATGGGCGAGCGTACCCCGCTGGCCGTCATCGACGCCGCAGCGTCGGGCCGCATGGCGGTCGCCGAGGCGATCACCAACATCGCCGCCGCGCCGATCAAGGATATCTCCGACATCAAGCTGTCCGCCAACTGGATGGCCGCCTGCGGCCAGCCGGGCCAGGACGCCGCGCTGTTCGACACCGTCAAGGCGGTCGGCATGGAGCTGTGCCCGGCGCTGGGCATCAGCATCCCGGTCGGCAAGGATTCGCTGTCGATGCGCACCACGTGGAAAGACGAAAGTGACGAGAAGGCTGACAGCTTTGGCATTGCCAAAGCCGTCACTTCGCCGGTATCGCTGATCGTCTCGGCCTTCGCGCCGGTGCACGACGTGCGCAAGTCGCTGACGCCGCAGATCAAGACCGATGCCGGCGACACCGCCATCATCCTGATCGACCTCGGTCGCGGCAAGAACCGCCTGGGCGCCTCGGCGCTGTCGCTGGTCATGGGCCAGCTGGGCAACGAGACGCCGGACGTCGACAGCGCTGAAGACCTGAAAGCCTTCTTCACCGCGATCCAGCAACTGAACAACGACGGCAAGCTGCTGGCCTACCACGACCGCTCCGACGGCGGCCTGTATGGCACGCTGACCGAGATGGCCTTCGCCGGCCGCGCGGGCCTGTCGATCAACCTCGACATCCTGACGCTGGAAGAGGGCCATGGCGCCGACCAGGGCGACGCCAAGAACTGGGCCGGCCAGATCGCCGAACGCCGCAACGAGCAAACGCTGCGCGCGCTGTTCTCCGAAGAGCTGGGCGCCGTGATCCAGGTGCGCGCTGAAGAGAAGTCGCTGGTGATGGACGTGCTGCGCACCTTCAACCTCGGCGCCTGCAGCCACATCATCGGCAAGCCGAACGACCGTGGCGTGATCGAGTTCACCCGCGACGCCAAGATCATCTACGCCAAGCCGCGCGCCGAACTGCACCGCCTGTGGAGCGAGACCAGCTGGCGCATCGCCCGCCTGCGCGACAACCCGGCCTGTGCCGACGCCGAATACGACCGCATCCTGGACGTCACCGATCCCGGCATCACGCCCAAGATCACCTTCGACCTGGCGGAAAACGTGGCCGCGCCGTTCCTGGCCACCGGCGTGCGTCCGCGCGTCGCCATCCTGCGTGAGCAGGGCGTCAACTCGCACATCGAGACCGCATACGTGATGCACCAGGCGGGCTTCAACGCCGTCGACGTGCACATGAGCGACCTGATTGCCGGCCGCGTCAAGCTGGACGACTTCCAGGGCATCATCGCCGTCGGCGGCTTCTCGTACGGCGACGTGCTGGGCGCCGGCGAGGGCTGGGCCAAGACCATTCTGTTCAACGCCGCGCTGTCCGAGCAGTTCGCCCGCTTCTTCGCGCGCACCGACAGCTTCGGCCTGGGTGTCTGCAACGGCTGCCAGATGATGAGCAACCTGAAATCCATCATCCCTGGCGCGCATGCGTGGCCCAAGTTCACCACCAACAAGTCGGAGAAGTTCGAAGCCCGCTTCGCGATGGTGGAAGTGCTGGATTCGCCGTCGATCTTCTTCAGCGGCATGGCCGGCACGCAAACCGCGATCGCCATCGCCCACGGCGAAGGCTATGCCGACTTCACGCAGACGGGCAACATCAGCGAAGCCGTGGCAGCGATGCGCTTCGTCGACAACCGTGGCGCCGCCACGGAAGCCTATCCGTACAATCCGAACGGCTCGCCGCAAGGCTTGACGTCGGTGACCACGGCCGACGGCCGCTTCACGGTTATGATGCCGCACGCCGAACGCGTATTCCGCACGGTGCAGCAATCGTGGCATCCTGAATCGTGGGGTGAGGATTCGCCGTGGATGCGCATGTTCCGCAATGCCCGTAAATTCGTCGGTTAATTTAACGGCGTGCCAAATAAAAAAGCCGGAGCGATCCGGCTTTTTATTTGGATAAATGTTTATTGGCCTCGCGGAAGCTTAGTGCGGATAAGCGCGGTTTTTCTTTTAAGATAAATTCCCGGACTGCGTCCGGATCGTGGCGTGCATAATCCCTCAACGCCCAGCCAATTGCCTTTTGTATGAAGAATTCTTTTTCGTGCGATAACGTCAGCGCGTAATTGAATAATCGATTCGTGTCGACTTTGTCACGCCAGCCTAATTGATGAAGCAAGGCGATGCGCCGCACCCACATATTATCGTGGGTGAGCGCAGCGTCCATTTCATCATGTTTATGTCGCAGCACGTCGCTGATTACCGCGGCCAGCGCGTCCACGGTATCCCACCACGATTTATTCTGCGCCAATGCAAGCAGTCGTGAAATGTGCGAGATATCCATTTCTTTCCAGTGCATCGCCAGTAAATCGATCGCCACATATTGATATTCACGCTGCGGCAACTCCCATAATGCGTGCGCATAATTCAGAAGGTTATCCGCACCTGAGCCTTTTAAAGTCTTTAAAAGCGGCTTGGCCGCCAGCCGGCGTAGCGGCGTGCCGACGCCCAGATAATCGAATTGATCGCGCATGTAGGCGCGCATGGCAGGTGCGCGGGCGGCATCGGTGACGGTGGCGAGGGCCGCTTCAAGGTCGGCCTGGAACTGTGGATTCATGCTGCAGATTATAGCCGACTCCACGTTTTGCCCCGTAGATAAGCCGGTTCCTGGCATGAGTAAGCTAAAAACTGGCATATTCGAGGTGTAAAAAAAGGCGCCTCAAGAGGCGCCTTTTATAACCGCGAAACCAGTATTACTGGATCTTGGCTTTCTTGCTCAGCTCGTCGCGATAAGCGGCGATTTTGCGCTGTTGCAGGGCCTCTGCAACCTGGCCTTTGACTTCTTCCAGTGCCGGCAGTTTGGTCGCGCGGGATTCTTCCAGCTTGATCACGTGATAGCCGAATTCGGTTTTAACCGGGGTTTGGGTAATCTCGCCGTTTTTCAGCGCGACCATCGCATCAGCGAAAGGCTTGACCAGTTTGCCTGGAGTCATCCAGCCCAGGTCGCCGCCGTTATTGGCCGAACCGTCTTTCGATACTTTAGCCAATTCTTCGAATTTACCGCCGGCTTTCAACTTGGCGATAATATCCTTGGCTTCCTGTTCGGTGGCGACCAGGATATGACGCGAGTGATATTCTTTGTCGCCCATCGCTGCTTTATACTTGTCGTATTCAGCTTTGATTTCAGTATCTTTGACTGGGTTTTTCTTTACGTAATCAGCCAGCATCGCATTGATGATAATGCTTTGACGGGCGTTTTCAATCGCGGCCTTGACTTCCGGCTTGGTGCCGAAACCTTGCTTGTCCGCTTCCTGGATCATCACTTCGCGGCCGATCAGTTCTTTCTTGACCATTTCACGCAGTTGCGGGCTGTCAGGCTGCTGGCCTTGGGCGACGACTTGCTTGACCATCTGGTCTACCTTGGAGGCAGGAATAGCCTTGCCATTGACGGTCGCGACGTTTTGCGCGAATACCGGAGCTGCAACGACAGCGATCAGTGCTAACAACAGGCGGGCTGGCTTCAACATCATTATTAAATCCTATAAAAAATCAAGAAATCGCACTCGGGCGGTGCATTGTACCAACGCAAAATCAAAAACGGCGCCCCGCAGGGCGCCGCCTTTTGTAACATTACTGCACTTTTGCTTTCTTGACCAGTTCTTCCTGGTAAGCCTGCAGTTTCTTCTGGGTCAGCGCTTCCGCGATTTGCGGCTTCACTTCTTCCAGGGTAGGCAGCTTGGCTGGACGGATGTCGTCCACTTTGATGACGTGGAAGCCGTTCTGGGTCTGCACTGGCTTCTCGGTGACCTGGCCTTTTTGCAGGGCCACGAAGGCGGCCGAGAACGCTGGTGGGAAGGACGAAGGCGAGGCCCAGTCCAGATCGCCGCCATTGGCTGCAGAACCGGTGTCTTTCGAGGTTTTTGCCAGGTCTTCAAACTTGGCGCCGCCCTTGATCTTGGCGATCACGTCGTTGGCTTCGGCTTCGGTGCCCAGCAGGATGTGGCGGACGTGGTATTCCTTGTCGCCGGCCTGAGCGGTGAAGCGGTCGTATTCAGCCTTGATGTCGGCGTCCGACACCGGGTTTTTCTTGACGTAGTCGCCGATCAGCGAGTTGATGATGATGGCTTGACGGGCGTTTTCGATTTGCGCCTTGACCGCTGCGTCCTTGCCGAAACCTTGTTTTTCCGCTTCCTGCATCATCACTTCGCGGCCGATCAGGTCTTTCTTGATCAGTTCGCGCAGTTGTGGCGAATCAGGCTGCTGGCCTTGAGCAACGACTTGCTTGACCACGGCGTCGACGCGCGACGTTGGGATGGCTTTGCCATTAACTACGGCAACGTTTTGTGCGAAAGCAGGTACGGCGATAACGGCGAGAAGTGCAATCAGCAAACTGGCTGGCTTGAAAGTCATTATTAATTCCTGTAAGGGGAAAGTTTTAGCGAAATTGCCGGGCGGTAGGAGTTGGATCAGCTATCTGTCTTTGTGCTCAATTATTTTCGACGACGCCAACCGTTCCCACACCAAGCGTTACATCATACTTCGGACGGAGCCAATGCGGTAATGGCCAATGCATGAATTTCTTTATGCATCATATCGTGCACGGAATCATACACGAGTCGATGTCTTGTGACGAGTTTGAGGCCCTCGAATTGTAACGAAACAATTCTGACGTTGTAATGCCCCCCGCCGGAGGCGGCCCCGGCATGGCCGGCGTGCAGGGCGGAATCGTCTTCCAGCGTCAGTTCCAGCGGCGTCAAAGCGGCCTCGAAGCGGCTGCGCATGCGCTCCATGCGCGTGTCCTTGGTCAGGTCGCTCATGCTTCATCCTTCATGTGGCGCGACAGATAAATCGTTTGCGCAACAATAAACACAAACATCAGGGCGGTCGAGCCGAAGGCTTTAAAGCTGACCCATGAACTGGTGTCGCCTTTAAACAAGACGAAGGCGACATACCAATTCAGGAAGCCCATTGCGATAAAGAAACATATCCAGGCCAGATTCAGGCGGGCCCAGATCAGGTCCGGCAATTGGATGATTTCTTCCATCGATTTGCGCATCAGGTTCTTTTTAAAGACGAACTCGCTCACCAGCAGGCCCGAGGCAAAGAACCAATACACGATACTCAATTTCCATTTGATGAAATCCTCGTCGTGCAGGTATATCGTCAGGCCGCCGAAGAATACAAACATGGCCAGCGAAAACCACAGCACGAAGTCGACCTTGCGGCCGCGCGCCTTGACGTAGCCGATCTGGCCCATCGTCGCCACGATGCCGACCAGCGTGGCGATGACGATCGGCGACTGCTCGGTGGTGACCGTGCCGCCGGAGACGATGCCGCTCAGGTAGGTGTTGATGAAGTGCTGGGCGGCGTCCGCGTTCCAGCCCGACAGCTTGTAGGCGACAAAGAACAGCAGCAGCGGGATCAGGTCGAACAGAAATTTCATAATGTCTTATTAGTCTTGTGGATCAAAGCGTAAAGAGGCGGAATTGATGCAATAACGCAGCCCGGTCGGCGGCGGGCCGTCCGGGAACACGTGACCCAAGTGCGCATCGCAGACCGCGCAAATGATTTCGGTGCGCAGCATACCATGCGTACGGTCGGTTTTTTCAATGACATTGGCCGGATCGAGCGCCTCGAAGTAGCTGGGCCAGCCGCAGCCCGAGTCGAATTTGGCGTCGGAACGGAACAACGGCGTATTGCAGCATACGCAGGTGTAGATGCCGTGTTCGTGATGATCCCAGAACTTGCCGGTGAAAGCGCGTTCGGTAGCCGCGTGGCGCGTGACTTGATATTCCATCGGATCCAGCATGGCGCGCCATTCGGCGTCGGATTTGGTGACTTTATTTGTCATGGCTTAGTGCTCGCTTAAGAGGAACAGCTGACTTCTAAATGACTTGCCCAGTCCGGCGGCAAGGCTGCGTATTGTTCGTGCTCGGGCTGTTCGTCGTATGGGCGCTGCAAAACTGACAGCAGGCGCTCAACCTCAGTAAAGTCCTTATTTTGCGCTTTTTCAATAGCCACTTGGGCCAGGTAGTTGCGCAGCACGTATTTGGGGTTGACCCGGTCCATCGCAAGCTTGCGGCTAGCATCGTCGCTGGACTCGGCCTGCAGGCGGGCACGGTATTGCAGCGCCCAGGCATCGAAGGCCGGCCGGTCGATGAACAGGTCGCGCAGCGGTTCGTCGCCGCTGGCGTCGGTAGCCTTGATGCCGCTCAAGCGACGGAAGAAGAGGGTGAAATCGACGCTGTTGGCATGCATAAGCGAGAACATGGCGTCGAATAGCGCGCGGTCGGCGTCGGCGTGCTGCTCCAGCGTGGCCAAGCCCAGCTTGGCGTGCAGCAGTTCGTCCATTTTTGCGGCGAACTCGGGCTGGTAAACGTCCAGCGCGGCCTGCGCCGCTTCCACTTCGCCGATCAGCGGCAGCAGTGCCTGGCCCAGCGCGTAGCAATTCCAGTGGCCGACCTGCGGCTGGTTCGAGTACGAATAGCGCCCCTGCTGGTCGGTGTGGTTGCAGATGTGGTCGGAATCGAAGGCTTCCATGAAGCCGAACGGGCCGTAGTCCAGCGTCAGGCCGAGGATGGACATGTTATCGGTGTTCATCACGCCATGCATGAAGCCGACCGCCTGCCATTGCGCGATCATGTGCGCGGTGCGGCGCGAGACTTCGGCCAGCAAGGCCTGGTACGGATTTTCCGCGTCGCGTAGCTCGGGATAGAAGCGGTCGATGACGTAATCGGCCAGTATCTTCAATTCTTCCGGCTTCTTGCGGTAAAACCAGTGCTCGAACGAGCCGAAGCGCACGAAGGTCGGCGCCATGCGCACTACCACGGCCGACGTCTCGACCGTCTCGCGCATCACGCCCTGGTCGGAACCTGCCACCGACAACGCGCGCGAGGTGGGAATGCCCAGCGCATGCATCGCCTCGGAGCACAGGAATTCGCGGATCGACGAGCGCAGCACGGCACGGCCGTCGCCCATGCGTGAGTAGGGCGTCAGGCCGGCGCCTTTCCATTGCAGCTCCATCGGCCCATCGTTGGTGGCGACGTCGCCAAACAGCATGGCGCGGCCGTCGCCCAGCTGGCCGGCCCAGACGCCGAACTGGTGGCCGGAATACACGGCAGCCAGCGGCAGCGCGCGCTCCGGCGCGGCGTTGCCGATCAGGACGTCGAGGCCGTCGGCGACCTGGGCCGGCGTGAGTCCGATCAAGTCGGCGGCGGGCGCGCTGACGGCGACCAGATACGGCGCCGGCAGCGGCGTCGGCATCAGGCGGGTGTAGAAGGCGGGCGGCAGGGACGCGAAGGAATTGTCCAGCGGCAGTTTTGAGGCAGTAATGGCGGTTCCCGTTCTGTGTAAGGGCGTAAGCCGTCAATTTTACCGCACGCCATGGCTGCTGCAATGCAGCATCGAAAACCATTGACGCTGAGCGCGGCCGCGCCACAAACTTGTTCATATAAGATTAACTTTTCCGCATCAACTTTTCCCGAGGCAGCCATGTATCCCCAGAGTCCATTGATGGGCCAGATGATGAACCAGCCACTGCTGGTGTCCGGCATCCTCGAATTCGCCGCCCGCCACTACGCCAACAGCGAGATCGTCTCGCGGCGCGTCGAGGGCGACCTGCACCGCTACACCTTCCGCGACTGCCACCAGCGCGCCAAGCGCCTGGCCAACGCGCTGCAGGGCCTGGGCGTGCGCATGGGCGAGCGCGTCGGCACGCTGGCGTGGAACGGCTACCGCCACCTGGAGGCCTACTACGGCGTGTCCGGTTCCGGCGCCGTGCTGCATACGATCAATCCGCGCCTGCATCCCGAACAGCTGGCCTACATTTGCAACCACGCCGAAGACCAATATCTGCTGTTCGACTTCTGCTTCCTGCCGCTGGTGGAAGCGTTCGCGCCGCACTGCAAGACCATCAAGGGCTTCATTCTTATGGGCGAGGCCGACCGCCTGCCGGCCGACACCAAGATCCCCAACCTGATGTCCTACGAGGAATTGATCAACGCCCACTCGGACGATTACCGGTGGCCGCTGTTCGACGAGAACTCCGCCAGCACGCTGTGCTACACCTCCGGCACCACCGGCAATCCGAAGGGCGTGCTGTACTCGCACCGCTCCACGGTGCTGCATGCCTACGCGTCGGCGCTGCCCAACGTGCTCAACGTGTCGTCGCGCGACACCGTGATGCCGGTGGTGCCCATGTTCCACGTCAACGCCTGGGGCCTGCCGTACTCGGTGCCGCTGTCGGGCGCCAAGATGGTGTTTCCCGGCGGCGCGCTGGATGGCAAGTCGGTCTACGACCTGATGGAAAGCGAAAAGGTCACGTTCTCGGCCGGCGTGCCGACCGTGTGGCTGGGCCTGCTCAACTACGCGATCCAGAACAAGCTCAAGTTCTCGACCTTCCGCCGCACGGTGATCGGCGGTTCGGCCTGTCCGCCGGCGATGATGAACACGCTGATCGACGAGTTCGGCGTCGAGGTCATCCATGGCTGGGGTATGACCGAGATGTCGCCGCTGGGCACCACCGGCGGCCTGCTGTGCAAGCACCTGGAACTGCCCAAGGCGGAGCAGCGCAAGATCCTGCAAAAGCAGGGGCACGCGATCTACGGCGTCGACATGAAGATCGTCGACGACGACGGCAAGGAACTGCCGTGGGACGGCGTCAGCTACGGCCACCTGCTGGTCAAGGGGCCGTGGGTGGCGGCGCGCTACTTCAAGGACGAGGGCGGCGACGTGCTGGAGGATGGCTGGTTCCCGACTGGCGACGTGGCCACCATCGATGTCGACGGCTTCATGCAGATCACCGACCGCAGCAAGGACGTCATCAAGTCCGGCGGCGAATGGATAGGCACCATCGACCTGGAAAACGTCGCCATGTCGCACCCGGCGGTGATGCAGGCGGCCTGCATCGGCGTGGCCCATCCGAAGTGGGACGAGCGGCCGCTGCTGGTGGTGGTGCGCCGGCCCGGGCAGGAAGTCACGCGCGAGGAGTTGCTGGCCCATTTCACCGGCAAGGTGGCCAAGTGGTGGCTGCCGGACGACGTGGTGTTCGCCGATGCGTTGCCGGTCGGCGGCACCGGCAAGATCCAGAAAAACAAGCTGCGCGAGCAGTACCGCGACCACAAGCTGCCCGGCGCCTGAACAACTTTATTTCGCCATCCTGGCGTGCTCCGCGGTGTGGGTCGCCAGCGGCAGCTCGGGCAGGAAGTACAGCATCAGCAAGCCCAGCCCGACCAGCACGGTGCCGGCGGTGAAGATGCTGGCGATCGCGTGGCGATAGACGTCGGCGGTCGCGGCCTGTCCGTGCAGTCGCTGCGCCAGGATCGCGCCGGACCCCGTCACGCCGACCAGGCCGCCCAACGAACGGAAGAAGGCCAGCATCGCCGTGCCGACGCCGCGCCGCGTGGCGGGCAGGGCGTTCTGCACCGCCATCGTCATGTTAGGCATCACCAGCCCCAGGCCGGCGCCGAGCACGAAAATGGCCGGCTCCAGCACCATGTAGCCGGCCGAGGTCGAGATGGACCAGGCCAGCACGCCGAACGACAGCGTCGCCAGGCTCAGGCCGATGATTTGCGCCGGCTTGTAGCGGCCGCCCGACTTGGCCAGCACGCGGCCGTTCAGCGTGGACGAGATCACCAGGCCGACCATCATCGGCATCGTCAGCAGGCCCGAGTTGGCGGGGCTGACGCCCATCACCATCTGGAACAGCAGCGGGAAGAACACGCTGGAGCCCATCATGCCGACGAAGGTCAGCGCCAGCACGATGCTGGCCACGTTGAACACGCGGTTCTGGAACAGGTCTGGCGGCAGCACCGGCTCGGGCACGCGGCGCACGTGGGCCAGCAACGCGGCCGCCAGTGCCGCCGACAGCAGGCTCAGGAACTTCACCTCATGCGAATCCCACGGCCATTCGGTGCCGCCCAGCGCCAGCACCAGCAGCGCAGCCGTCACGGCGCCGGTCATCAGCGCCGATCCCAGGTAGTCGATCTTGTGCGCGTGGTGCGGACGGTCGCCGTGCATGGACTTGGCGATCGCGTACAGCGCCAGCGCGCCGACCGGCAGGTTGACGTAGAAGATCCAGTGCCACGACAGCCAGTCCGTCAGCAGGCCGCCGATCACAGGTCCCAGCACGCTGGTCACCGCGTACACGGCGGCGATGCTGCCCTGGCGCTTGCCGCGTTCGGCCGGCGGTATCAAATCGCCGATGACGATCTGCGCCAGCGGCAGGAAGCCGCCCGCGCCCAGACCCTGTATGGCGCGGAAGGCGATCAGCTGGAACATGTTCTGCGCCAGGCCGCACAGCATCGAGCCGGCCAGGAAAGTGATGATGGCGGTGTACAGCAGCGGCTTGCGGCCGTACTGGTCGCTGAGCTTGCCGTACAGCGGCATGGTGGCGGTCGAGGCCAGCACATAGGCCGTCACCACCCACGACAGATGGGTCATGCCGCCCAGGTCCGATACGATGCGCGGCAACGCGGTGGCGACGATGCTCTGGTCCAGCGCGGACAGGGCGATCATGATGACCAGCCCGCGGTAAATGGCGCGGATTTCAAGCCGGGTGGGGGCTGCGGAAGGAATGGTCATTCGCCGATCTCGTTGAGGTAAATAAGTGCGTTGCGTAGCGCCTGCGCGCCTTCCGGCGGCAGCTGCGCCAGCTTGCGCGCCAGCCAGTCGCGGCGGCGGTTGCGGATGTCTTCCAGCACGGCGGCGCCGTGCTCGCTCAGCAGCAGGCCGCTGCGGCGGCGGTCTTCCGGATCGGGCGTGTCGCGCCGTATCAGACCGGCCGCTTCCAGCGACTTGATATGGCCGCTCATGGTCGGTCCGCGCAGCTTTTCCATGCGCGCCAGTTCGGCCACGCCGATGCCCGGCGTCTGGCTGATGGTCGACAGCAGCATCCTGTGCTGCAGCGACAGGCCGGATGGATCGCTGTCGCCCTCATGGCGGATGCGGCGAAATACGTGATGCAGGACGTTGCGCAACTCGTCGGCCAGCGCGATGGCTTCCTGCGGAACAGGTTTTTCCATGGGATAAAGTAAAGATAGGTAGGTTACCTATCTATCTTAACGCTGACGCCGCCGGATTTCAAGGCAAAAAAAGCCCGGCGGCGGCCGGGCGAGGGGAGGAGACGTTCTTTACTGCTTCATTTGAGGGCGCCGAACACTTTTCCTATGAGCTTGCTGCCCTGTCCGAGAGGATCGGCGCGGATGGCTTTTTCTTCTTCACCTATCATCGTGTACAGACCGTCCAGCGCGCGCTGGGTGACGTAGCCTTCGACCGTGCTCTGGTCCTTGGCCAGCATGCCCATCTTCGGCGCCAGCGCCATCGTGGCGTTGTACTTGTTCGCCAGGTCGGAGCGGTCGGTGACCTTTTTCACGATCGGCAGGAACTGCACCGCCAGCTTGGGCGAGGTCTTCTCGCGGAAGAAGTCGGTCACCGAGGTGTCGCCGCCGGTCAGGATGTTCTTGGCGTCGGTGACCGTCATCGACTTGACGGCATCCAGCAGCAGCGGCTTGGCCATCGGCACGGCCGCCTCGGCCGCGTGGTTCATCTGCACCACCAGGTCGTCGAGCTGCTGCCCCTTGCCGGTCATCTTCAGCAGCGGGCGCGCCTGCTCCAGGATCTTCGGCAGCGGAATGCGCACCTTGGCGTTGTTCAGAAAGCCCCCGTCCGTACCGAGCTTGGAGACCGCCATCGAAGAGCCCTGTTCCAGCGCCGCCTTCAAGCCGCCGGATGCGTCCTGGTTGGTCAAATCGGCCAGCGACAGCGCATAGGCGCTGGCGGCCAGCAGGCTCAGGGGAATCAACACGGCGATGGCGCGGCGTGGCATGGACATAGTCAACCTCGGAAAAAGTAAGCCGCCGGCGGCTGCCGGCACGGTCCCACTTTACTCCAGCGGCGCTCATGCCGCCAGCGCCGGAATCTCGCGTGCCAATCGTTGCAGCAGGCGGTCGCACTCGAACACGCTGAGCGTCTGGTGGTTGTCGCCGTCGCCCTCGATATCGATGACTTCCTCCATCTCGCTGCGCGGATCGCCTTGCGCGCTGGTGTTGCGCATCATCTTGGGCGCCGTGAAGCGCCGGCTGTCGTTGACCGTCATGATGTTCTCGACGGCGTCCACCATCAGGCCGTAGAGTTCTTCGCCGCGCTCGATGACCAGGATCTTGGCCTGGCCGCGGTGCTCCAGCGCGGGCATCCGGTACAGGCTGCGCAAGTCGATCACGCTGATCATTTGCTGGCGCAGGTTCAGCATGCCACGCATGAAGTCCGGCATGCCCGGCGGCCGCGTGATGTCGTCGGAAAAATCGATAATCTCGCGCACCTGCTTGATCTCCACCGCGTAGGTGTTCTCCAGCGCGAAGGTGATGTAGACCTGGCGCTGGCTGCGCTTGGCCGCCTGCTGCCCGGCCGGCGCCGCGCCGGTTTGGTCCTTGGGATACAGGTTGGCGTGGCCGGTGCGCATTTCCTGGATCTCGGTGCTGCTGAAGATTTCACGGTGGTTGAGGAAGATGATGTCGCCCAGCCCCGGCTTGGCGATGCAGCCGCCGAACATGCCGGCGCGCGCCTTGCTCAGCAGCGGTATCGCCATCAGCTCTTCGCTGTAGAAGTTGACGATGCTGTCGACCGAGTCGACCAGGAAGCCGATGGTTGCGTCGTCGATGCGGGCGATGACGATGCGCTGGTCGGCATGGAGCTCGCGCGTGGTTGGCGCTGCGCTCAGCAGGGCGGTGAAATCGACCACCGCCACCTGGCTGCCGCGAAAATTGATGCGGCCCAGGCACAACGCGCTGTTCAATATCGACGCCTGCAGTTCCGGCACGCGGATGATCTCCTGGATCGCGCTCATCTCGAACGCGAACGACGACGCGCCGACGCGGAAGCTGACGCACTGGCGCCGCTCGCCCTGGCTGCGCTGCGCCGCCTGCCTGCCGGCTCCCCGCAGCGCCAACACCTGCGGCACGTTCTCGATGCGCACCAGCGCGGCCGGATCCAGCACCTGCACCAGGCGGGCGCCGTCGCTGAGCAGGATGGTGCCGGCCACCACGCCGTGGGCGTCGCCGTTGGCGTAGCTCAGCGTGCTGCGCTGCTCGCGCCGCACGCGCAGGATCTCGCCGGTGGCATGGAACAGGATGCCGACCAGCACGCCCTGGAAGTCGAGGATGGCGATCTTGTCGCTGGCTTCGGCGCCGCGCGCGTCAGCGCTGAACACGCGGCCCAGGTTGACCACCGGGATCACCGCGCCGCGCAGGGTGAACACGCCTTCGAGGAACTTCGGCGACAGCGGCAGCGCGCTGACCTTGTCCGGGAAATTGACCACCTCGCGGATGCAGCTGGCGGGCAGCGCGAATTCATCCGCGCCGAGCACAAAGGAGCCGAACAATTCGGTGGCGCTGTCAGTTGCTTGCATGGCGGAGGTCCTGTGGATGGTTGCCGATCTCGCAGATGGCGTAGCTGTGGGTGGCGCAATCGATGGTCATGGTGCGGCCGCACTCGCCGCCGACGCGGCAATAGCGCACGGTCAAGCCGTGCAGGCTCAGGTATTTGTGGGCGGCGGCGGCGTTTTGCGTGCCAATCTGCAAGCGGCTGGTGTAGTTGCCGAGCATGTTGGCGCCGCCCGCCACGATCACCTCGATATCGGGATAGTCGGCTTCGGTGGCGCCCATCATCATCAGCAGCGACGGCACCGCCTGGCTGACGTAGCGCGCGCCCAGTTCAGCCTGCAATTCCGGCGCTTCCGGCAGCAGGCAATGGGCCAGTCCGCAGCGGCCGCGCTTTCTCCAGATGAAGCCGATGCCGATGCAGGAGCCCAGCAGGGCTTGCAGCTGGCCGGTGCGGGCGCCTATCTTCAGTTTGCCCATGGTCACCTGCAGGCATTGCGGCGGCACCGCCGGGCCGGGGCCCAGCGCTCCGGCGCGCGGATTGGGAATGATGTGGTGTGTGATCACGGGGTTGCTCGCTTATCCATCGTATAGACCATCGGCCGCTCGCAGTGGTAGGGCAGGTTGAGGCCGCGGATCGACTCGGACTCGCCCAGGATCAGGCGGGAATCGGGCGTCATGCTGTGGCGGACCTGCTGCAACACCGCTTCCTGGTGCTCCTGGTCAAAGTAGATCAGCACGTTGCGCAAGAACACCAGGTCGAATTTCTTGTGCGGCTTGAGCGGCGCCAGCAGGTTGTGCTGCGCCAGCTCGACGTTCCTTTTCAATGCATCCACCACTTGCAGGCCTTTGCTGCCGGGCTTGAAATATTTTTTCACCCAGTCCGGATGCGTGCTGAGGATGCGTTCGACGGAACGCCCGGCGTAGTCGCCGGCGCGCGCCTGCTCCAGCACCTGCCGCGAAATGTCGGTCGCATGGATGCGGTAGGTGAAGCCGGGGTGGGCCGCCTGGAATTCCTCGCACAGCATGGCCATCGAATACAGTTCCTCGCCGCTGGACGCCGCCGCCGACCAGACCTTCAGGCATCCGCCCGGATGCGCCTGCCACCATTGCGGCAGGAACTCCTGCTCCACGTAGTCCCACACCTGCGGCGTGCGGAAGAACAGCGTGTCGTTGGTGGTGACCAGGTCGATAAAGTGCGGGATCTCCGAACGGTCCTGTTCCACCTTGTCCAGGTAGGCCTGGTAGCTGCCTATCGCCAGCGCCTGCATCCTTGGCCGCAGGCGCCCCTCCAGCAGCACGCTTTTGCGCTCCGTCATCGCGATGCCGGTGTGTTTGCGCACCAGCGCGATCAGCGCGCTCAGCGTCGCCGGGTTCAGTCCGGCGCTGCTGTCCACGGTTAGACCACGAAGCCGGCGACGGTTTTATTCAGGTCCCCGGCGCGTTGGTTGAGTCCCTCGGTCGAGCGGGCGATGCTGTCGCAGGCGGCCGCCGATTTTTCCGCTTCCTCGGCGATGTATTGCACCGCCGTGCTCACTTCGCGCGCCGTCAACAGCTGCTCGTTGGTGGCTTTGGAGATGTCGGAAATGGCCACCGTGGTCTGGGCGACGCCGGCCACGATCTTGTCGAACGCGTCGCTGGCCTGGCGCGAGATTTCGCTGCCGGCCGAGACCCGCTTGACCGACTCGTTGATCAGCTTGGAGATTTCCTTGGTCGCCTGCGACGAGCGCTCGGCCAGCTTGCGCACCTCGTCGGCGACCACCGAGAAGCCCAGCCCGTGCTCGCCGGCGCGCGCCGCCTCGATGGCCGCGTTGAAGGCCAGCATATTGGTCTGGTTGGCGATCTCGCTGATCACCTTGACGATCTCGCCGATGTCTTCCGACGAGCGGTTGATCAGGTCCATCGCCTCGATCGACTTGGCCACCGCCTTGGCGCCGGCCTCGGCCTCGCGCTGGGTGGTCTTGGCCAGGGTGTCGGCGCCGGTGGTGCTGTTGGCGATCGAATTGATGGAGTTGGTCAGGCCGTCGATGGAAGCGTTCATCTCCTCGACCGTGGCGCCCAGCGCCTGGGTGCCGACGGCGACGCCGTTGCAACGCTCGGCGATGGTGGTCGAGGCCTCGGACAGGCCGCCGGCCGAGGCCACCACGTCGCCGATCACCTTGCGCAGGTCGGCGATCATCTTGCTGATGCCTTCGGCCAGATGGTCCAGCGGCTCATCGCCATCGACGGCGATCTTGCTGGTCAGGTCGCCCTGCGCGGCGCGCTCGACCGACTCCAGCAAACGCTTGATCTTGGCGCCGTCCGAGTCGGCCTTGGCCGCCACCGAGACTTCCAGGTTGACCTGGGCCGTGATATCGGTCGCGAATTTGACAATCTTATAAGGCTTGCCATTCAAATCGAGTATCGGATTATAAGTCGCCTGTATCCATATGGTTTTGCCATTATTGCCGATTCGTTTATATCGGCCGCTGTCGAATTCGCCACGATTCAATTTTTGCCAGAACCGTTTATATTCTGAACTATTAATATATTCGGGCTCGCAGAACATGCGATGGTGCTCGCCCTTAATATCCTCCAGCGTATAACTCATGACATTCAGGAAATTATCGTTGGCATTCAGCACATGCCCGCCCATGTCGAACTCGATCACCGCCTGCGCCTTGGAGATGGCGTCGACCTTGCCTTCGTATTCGGAGCTCTTGAGCTTGCTGTCGGTGATCACCGTGGCGAACTTGATGACCTTGTAGGCCTTGCCATCGGCGTCGATGATCGGGTTGTAGGATGCGTTGATCCACACCTCGCGGCCGCCCTTGGCGAAGCGCTTGTAGTCGCCGCGGTCGAACTCGCCACGCCCCAGGCGGGCCCACAGGTCCTTGTACTCCGCCGTCTTGACGTACTCGGGATCGCAGAAGATCGAGTGATGCTTGCCCTGGACTTCCTCCAGCGTGTAGCCGACAGTGGCGAGGAAATTGTCGTTGGCATGCAGGATGGTGCCGTCCAGTCCGAACTCGATCAGCGCTTGCACGCGGTTCAGCGCGGTGTTAATAGCTTGAATATCCAGATCCTGCGATTTGATTACCTGGCTATGCGCGTCCATATGGAGTCCTGTTATATTTGGAGAGAATTTAATCCAAGAAGTTATTGGATTTTCCGCATTAATATTCAGCCGAATTCCCATAAAACACAAGAGCTTGCCGAAAGTTTTAATTGGCCGTGTACTTTATTTGCCACGTGGAATTAACGGTGGCTTATGTTTTAAGCAGTGTTTTCTCTTATTCACAAAGCGCTATCGCCGCATTCAAAAGCGGTGGCCGGAAAGACAAGTTTGCATGGCTGGCTGGCGGGCCATCCTGTACCATGCAAGAACGCCAACAAAAAAAATAATACGATCGTTCTTTTATGCGGTATAGTGAGCGGGCTGAGGTTCCCACTAAAACATAAGGAAGAGACATGACTGCTGAATATCAAGTCCACGGCGCCGTCGCCGTCATCACGCTGAACAATCCGCCGGTCAACGGCCTGGGCCTGGCCACCCGCACGGCGGCCGTGCAGGGCATCCAGCAGGCGCTGGCCGACGACGCCGTCAAGGCCATCGTCATCACCGGCGCCGGCAAGGCGTTTTCCGGCGGCGCCGACATCAAGGAATTCAATTCGCCCAAGGCGCTGACCGAGCCCAGCCTCCACACGCTGATCGCCACCGCCGAGGGCTCGACCAAGCCGGTGGTGGCCGCCATCCACACCGTATGCATGGGTGGCGGCCTGGAACTGGCGCTGGGCTGCCACTACCGCGTGGCGCTGCCGGGCGCGCAGATCGCGCTGCCGGAAGTCAAGCTGGGTCTGCTGCCGGGCGCAGGCGGCACGCAGCGCCTGCCGCGCGTACTGGGCCTGGAAATGGCGCTGAACATGATCGTCTCCGGCACGCCGGTGGCGTCCGAAAAGCTGGCCGGCACCGCCTTGTTCGACCAGGTGTTCGCCGCCGATGCCGACCTGGTGCAGTCCGCCGTCGCCTTCGCCGGAACGATCGCCGACGCGCGTCCGCTGCCGAAAGTGCGCGACCGCAAGGTGGACTACCCGAACCACGAAGCCTTCCTGCAATTCTCGCGCAACACGGTCAAGGCCATGTCCGGCCCGTTCCCGGCACCGCTGGAATGCGTGGAAACGGTGGCCGCCTCGGTCACCATGAAATTCGAAGACGGCATGAAGTTCGAGCGCGAACGCTTCCTGCACCTGATCCAGACCACCGAGTCGAAAGCGCTGCGCCACGCCTTCTTCGCCGAGCGCGTGGCCAGCAAGGTGCCGGACGTGCCGGCCGACACCCCGGTGCGCGCGATCAAACAGGCGGCCGTGATCGGCGCCGGCACCATGGGCGGCGGCATCGCGATGAACTTCCTCAACGCCGGCATTCCGGTGGTCATGCTGGAAACCCGCCAGGAAGCGCTGGACAAGGGCATCGCCACGATCCGCAAGAACTATGAAAACACGCTGAAGAAGGGCAAGCTGACGCAGGAGAAGTTCGACCAGCGCATGGCGCTGCTGAGCGGCACCCTGGCGTATGAAGAGATCGCCCAGGCCGACATCGTGGTCGAAGCCGTGTTCGAGGAAATGAGCGTCAAGGAAACCGTGTTCCGCAAGCTGGACGAGGTGATGAAGCCGGGCGCTATCCTGGCCACCAACACCTCCACGCTGGACGTCGACCAGATCGCCGCCTTCACCAGGCGTCCGCAGGACGTCATCGGCACCCACTTCTTCTCGCCGGCCAACGTCATGAAGCTGCTGGAAATCGTGCGCGGCGCGCGGACCGGCAAGGACGTGCTGGCCACCGCGCTGGCACTGTCGAAAAAGCTGAAGAAGACCGGCGTCGTGTCGGGCGTGTGCGACGGCTTCATCGGCAACCGCATGATCGAGCAATACAGCCGCCAGGCCGGCTTCCTGCTGGAGGAGGGCGCGCTGCCGGAGCAGGTCGACAAGGCCGCCGAGAAATTCGGCTTTGCCATGGGCCCGTTCCGCATGGGCGACCTGGCCGGCAACGACATCGGCTGGGCCATCCGCAAGCGCCGCTACGTCGAGAAGCCGGAAATCAGCTACTCGAAGACCGCCGACCTGCTGTGCGAAATGGGCCGCTTCGGCCAGAAGACCGGCGCCGGCTGGTACGACTACAAGGCCGGCGACCGCAAGGCCTATCCGAACGAGCAGGTCAACGCGATGATCGTCCAGCACTCGGCCGACATCGGCGTCGAGCGGCGCAAGATCAGCGACCAGGAAATCGTCGAGCGCCTGGTGTATTCGATGGTCAATGAGGCGGCGCGCATCCTGGAAGAGGGCATCGCCCTGCGCGCCTCGGACATCGACATGGTCTACCTGACCGGCTACGGCTTCCCGCTGTTCCGCGGCGGCCCGATGTTCTATGCCGACACCGTGGGCTTGCCGAATGTGCTGGCAGCGATCAACAAATATGCCCGCGGCCACCACGGCGAGGCCTGGAAGCCGGCGCCGCTGCTGGTCAAGCTGGTCGAAGAAGGCAAGGGCTTCAGCAGCTGAGGTCGGCAAAATCTCACATGCCGTGTGGGATTAACATGGCATGTGCGTATTCGGGTTTATCCGGGCAAAAAAATAGCCGCCATCGCTGGCGGCTATTTTCGTTACGCGGCGACGGTTAGTCGGCGGCGTAGATGTTGTTGTCCTTGGTTTCGCTGACGAACAGCGCGCCGATCACGGCAGTGATCAGGGCGATGATGATCGGATACCACAGGCCGTAGTAGATGTCGCCCTTGAACGCCACCAGCGCGAACGAGATCGTCGGCAGCAGGCCGCCGAACCAGCCGTTGCCGATGTGGTAAGGCAGGGACATCGAGGTGTAGCGTATGCGGGTCGGGAACATTTCCACCAGCATCGCGGCGACCGGGCCGTACACCATGGTCACATACAGCACCAGGATGAACAGGATCAGTACCATCATCGGCTTGTTCATCTGCGCTTCTTCAGCCTTGGCAGGATAGCCCGCAGCCTTGATGGTGCCGCCGACTTCCTTCTTCAGCGCCGCTTCGGCCTTCTTGCTGTCTGCGTCGAAGTTCAGGCCGTCAGGCGTCATCACCGCGTTGAACGAGGTGATTTCCTTGTCGCCCACTTTGACCTTGGCCAGGCTGCCGGCCGGCGCGTCCTGCTTGGTGTAGGCCACCGAAGCGTTGGACAGGATGCCGGTCGCGATATCGCACGACGAAGGGAACTTCTTGGTGCCGGTCGGGTTGAACTGGAAGTTGCACGAAGCAGGATCGGCCACGACCACCACCGGCGAATTTTTCAGCGCGGTTTCCAGCGCCGGGTTGCCGTAGTGGGTCAGCGCGCCAAACAGCGGGAAGTAGGTCGCCGCAGCCAGCACGCAGCCGCCCAGGATGATCCACTTGCGGCCGATCTTGTCCGACAGCGTGCCGAAGAAGATGAAGAACGGGGTGGCAAGCGCCAGCGAGATCGCGGTCATGATGTTGGCGTTGGGGCCGTCGACCTTCAGCACCTGGGTCATGAAGAACAGCGCGTAGAACTGGCCGGTGTACCAGACCACCGCCTGGCCCATGGTCAGGCCGATCAGCGCCAGGATCACGACTTTGAGGTTTTTCCACTGGCCGAATGCTTCGCTCAGCGGTGCTTTCGAGGTCTTGCCTTCGGCTTTCATCTTGGCGAAGGCCGGCGATTCATTCATCGACAGGCGGATCCACACCGAAATGCCCAGCAGCAGCACCGACACCAGGAACGGCACGCGCCAGCCCCAGGCGTTGAACGCGTCTTCGCCGATGGCGGTGCGGGTGCCCAGGATCACCAGCAGCGACAGGAACAGGCCCAGGGTCGCCGTGGTCTGGATCCACGAGGTGAAGGCGCCGCGCTTGCCGTTCGGTGCGTGCTCGGCCACGTAGGTGGCTGCGCCGCCGTATTCGCCGCCCAGCGCCAGGCCCTGCAGGATGCGCAGCGTGACCAGGATAATCGGCGCGGCAATGCCGATCGCCGCATAGCCCGGCAGCAGGCCGACGATGAAGGTGGAGCCGCCCATGATCAGGATGGTGATCAGGAAGGTGTATTTACGGCCGATCATGTCGCCCAGGCGGCCGAACACCAGCGCGCCGAACGGACGCACGATAAAGCCGGCGGCAAACGCCATCAGTGCGAAAATGAAGGTGGTGGTCGGATCGCCGATGAAGAACTGCTTGGCGATGATGGCGGCGAGCGAGCCGTACAGATAAAAGTCGTACCATTCAAAGACGGTACCGAGCGACGACGCAAAGATGACCTTGCGTTCTTCCGGCGTGATCGCGCCGGACTTCGGCAGGTTACGCGGGTCTGCGGTGCCTGATGTTGATGCCATGTCTGTCTCCTGTAATTTTTGGATTTCCCCAGCCGAGAGGTGCACGTTGCTTCGTTACTCCTTCGTCAGCATGGATGCAGTGTGGCCGTTGAACCTTACACAATACTTGCTCGAAACTTACACGAAACTGACATAAATATTTGCGAACGACCGTACTAAAATATGCTATTCTGGGTTCATCAAAACATCATCCACATAGGAGACTTCCATGATCGACGCCGTCATTGTTTCAACCGCCCGTACCGCACTTGCCAAATCGTGGAAAGGCGCGTTCAACATGACGCACGGCGCCACGCTGGGTGGCCATGCGCTGGCCGCCGCCATCAGCCGCGCCGGCATCGAGTCCGGTGAAGTGGAAGACGTGCTGGTCGGCTGCGCCAATCCCGAGGGCGCCACCGGCGGCAACATCGCGCGCCAGATCGCCATCCGCGGCGGCTGCCCGGTGACCACCGCCGGCATGACCATCAACCGTTTCTGCTCGTCCGGCCTGCAGACCATCGCCACCGCCGCCCAGCGCATCATCGCCGGCGAAGGCGACATCTACGCCGCCGGCGGCGTCGAGTCGATCTCCTGCGTGCAGCAGGAAATGAACATGCATATGTACAAGGAAGTCTGGCTGTCCGAGCACAAGCCGGAAATCTACTGGCCGATGCTGCAGACGGCCGAGACCGTCGCCAGGCGCTACAACATCAGCCGCGAGCGCCAGGACGAATACGGCGTGCAGAGCCAGCAGCGCGCCGCCGCCGCCCAGGCCGCCGGCCTGTTCGACGCGGAAATCGTGCCGATGACCACCGTCATGGGCGTGGCCGACAAGGCCAGCGGCATGCTGCTGTCGAAGGAAGTGACGATCTCGGCCGACGAAGGCATCCGCGCCGACACCACCTATGAGGGCGTGTCCAAGATCCGCAGCGCGGTGCCGGGCGGCGTCATCAGCGCCGGCAACGCCAGCCAGTTCTCGGACGGCGGCTCGATGTCCATCCTGATGAGCGCGCAGACCGCCGCCGCCAAGGGCTTGACGCCGCTGGGCATCTTCCGCGGCTTCGCGGTGGCCGGCTGCGAGCCCGATGAAATGGGCATCGGCCCGGTGTTTGCGATTCCCAAGCTGCTGAAGAAAGCCGGCCTCAAGGTCGAGGACATCGGCCTGTGGGAATTGAACGAAGCCTTTGCCGTGCAGGTGCTGTACTGCGCCGACAAGCTGGGCATTCCGATGGACCGCCTCAACGTCAACGGCGGCGCGATCGCCGTCGGCCACCCGTACGGCGTGTCGGGCGCGCGCCTGACCGGCCATGCGCTGCTGGAAGGTAAGCGCCGTGGCGTCAAATATGTGGTCGTCACCATGTGTATCGGTGGCGGCCAGGGAGCCGCAGGCCTGTTCGAAGTGGTGTAAGCGTGATGCAGTCGAAAATCCTGTCGCGCCGCGACATCGCCTTCATGCTGTACGAATGGCTGGACGCGGAGGCGCTGAACAAGCGCGCCCGTTTCCAGGATCACAACCGCGAGAGCTTCGACGCCGCCATCGATACCGCCGAGCAGATGGCGACCGAGCTGTTCGCGCCGCACAATAAAAAGAGCGACGGCGAGGAGCCGCATGCGGTGGCCGGCGAGCACTGCCTGAACGTCAGGATCATTCCGGAAGTGAAGACCGCGCTGGACGCTTTCTCCACCGCCGGGCTGATGGCGGCCGGGCAGGACTTCGCGCGCGGCGGCATGCAGCTGCCGCTGGTGGTGGAAAAGGTGCTGGCGTCGTACTTTACGGCCGCCAACGTCGCCACCAGCGCCTACACCTTTCTGACGATGAGCGGCGCCAAAACCCTGCTCAAGGCCGGCACGCCGGCGCAGGTGCGGCGCTATGTCGAGCCGATGTTTGCCGGACGTTTCTTCGGCACCATGTGTCTGAGCGAACCGCAGGCCGGCTCCAGCCTGTCCGACATCACCAGCCGCGCCGTGCCCGATCCGGTCGGCGGCGTGGAAGGCGAGCGCCAGTTCCGCCTGAGCGGCAACAAGATGTGGATCTCCGCCGGCGAGCACGAACTGTCGGACAATATCGTGCACCTGGTGCTGGCCAAGATTCCCGGGCCTGACGGCAAGCTGATTCCCGGCGTCAAGGGCATCTCGCTGTTCATCGTGCCGAAATACCTGGTCAATGAAGACGGCAGCCTGGGCGAGCGCAACGACGTCGTGCTGGCCGGCCTGAACCACAAGATGGGCAATCGCGGCACCACCAACTGCCTGCTCAATTTTGGCGAAGGCAAGTTCAAGCCGCAAGGCAAGGGCGGCGCCATCGGCTACCTGGTCGGCAATCCGCACCAGGGCCTGGCCAATATGTTCCACATGATGAACGACGCGCGCATCGCCGTCGGCCTGGGCGCGGCGGTGCTGGGCTACACCGGCTACCTGCATGCGCTCGACTACGCCCGCAGCCGTCCGCAAGGCCGCCATCCGGCGCAGAAGGACCCGGCCCAGCCGCAGCTGCCCATCATCGAACACACCGACGTGCGGCGCATGCTGCTGGCGCAAAAGGCTTACGTTGAAGGCGGCCTCGGCCTGGTGCTGTACAGCGCCCGCCTGGTCGACGAACAGCAGACGGCGGAAACGCCGGAAGCGCGCGAACACGCGGCGCGCCTGCTGGATTTCCTGACGCCGATCACCAAGTCGTGGCCGTCACAATGGTGTGTCGAAGCCAACAGCCTGGCGATCCAGGTGCACGGCGGCTACGGCTACACGCGCGAATATAACGTCGAGCAGTTCTACCGCGACAACCGCCTGAACGCCATCCATGAAGGTACGCACGGCATTCACGGCCTCGACCTGCTGGGCCGCAAGGTGGCGGCGCAGGATGGCGCCTTGTTCAGGGCCTTCGGCGCCGAGCTGCGCAAGACGGTGCGCAAGGTGCGCGGCAGCGTCGGCGCGCCGGATGCGGTCGGCGCTCACCTGAGCGACATCAGCAGCGAACTGCTGGCGCACGCCGATGCGCTGGACGCCGCCTGGCAGGCAGTGGAACAAGTGACGCAAAAGCTGTATGCTGCCGGCGACATGAACAAGACCCTGGCCAACGCCAGCACCTATCTGGAAGCCGTCGGCCACGTGGTGGTCGCGTGGATCTGGCTGCAGCAGGCCTTGGTGGCCGCAGCCTCGCTGGACCTGGACAGCGCCGACGCCGATTTCTACCGCGGCAAGCTGCAGGCCTGCCGCTACTTCTTCCGCTGGGAACTGCCGAAAGTCGAACAGCAGCTGGAACTGCTGGCCAGCATAGACACCACCACGCTCGACATGCGCGACGCGTGGTTTTAACCTGGAGAGAACAATGCTCAAGCACATCGTGATGTGGAAACTGAAGGAACACGCCGAGGGTGGCGACCGCGCCACCAACGCCGCCAAGATGAAATCCATGCTGGACGGCTGCGCCAAGCTGGTGCCCGGCATCCTGAAATTCGAAGCGGCCGTGGCCCAGCCCGGACTGGAAGCGACCTACGACGTGATCCTGTATTCCGAATTCACCGACAAGGCCGCGCTCGACGCCTACCAGGAACACCCGGACCACGTGGCCATCAAGCCATTCTTCGGCGCCGTGCGCGACCAGCGCCAGTGCATGGACTACGAAATCTAAGGACCCACCCCAATGCGTACAACTCAAGAACTGTTTTCACTGGCCGGCAAGACCGCGCTGATCACCGGCGGCTCGCGCGGACTGGGCCTGCAGATGGCGCTGGCGCTGGGCGAGCAGGGCGCCAAGGTCGTCATCTCGTCGCGCAAGCAGGCCGACCTGGATGAGGCGGTCGCCTTCCTGACCGGCCACGGCGTCGCCGCCCACGCCATCGCCGCCGACCTGTCGCAGGACGCGCATGCGGAGGCGCTGGTCAGCGCCGCGCTGGAACAGCTGGGCCATATCGACATCCTGATCAACAACGCCGGCGCCAGCTGGGGCGCGCCCGCCGAAGACCATCCGGTCGAAGCGTGGGACAAGGTGATGAACCTGAACATCCGCAGCATCTTCGTGGTGTCGCAGCTGGTCGGCAAGCGCTCGATGATCCCGCGCAAGTACGGCCGCATCATCAACATCGCCTCGATCGCCGGCCTGGCCGGCAATCCGCCGGGCACCATGCAGACCATCGCCTACAACACCTCGAAAGGCGCGCTGGTCAACTTCACCCGCACCCTGGCGGGCGAGTGGGGCCGTCACGGCATCACCGTCAACGCGCTGGCGCCGGGCTTCTTCCCATCGAAGATGACCAAGGGCTTGCTGGAAAAGCTGGGCCCGGACGAGATCTCCAAGGACGCCCCGCTGGGCCGACTCGGCGACGACGAAGACCTGAAAGGCGCGGCGGTGCTGTTCGCGTCCGATGCGGGCAAGCATATCACCGGCCAGATCCTGGCGGTGGACGGCGGCGTCTCGGCAGTCTGACGATGGCCGAGATTCCTCAGACTTACCAGCGCATGGTGCTGGCGGCGCGTCCGCGCGGCCCGGTGGCGCCGGAGAATTTCCGGCTGGAGACAGTGCCGGTGCCGGCGCTGGCCGATGGCGAACTGCTGATCCGTAACCACTACCTGTCGCTGGATCCGTACATGCGCGGACGCATGAGCGCGGCCAAGAGCTACGCCACGTCGCAGCAGCTGGACGAGACCATGATAGGCGGCACGGTCGGGCAGGTGGTCGCCTCGCGCAACGAGTATTACAAGGTCGGCGAGTTCGTCGGCGGCATGCTGGGCTGGTCCGAAATGGGCGTATCCGACGGCCTGTTGCTGCGCAAGCTGGACACCACGCGCATACCGCTATCGGCCTTCCTTGGCGTGGTCGGCATGCCGGGCATGGCCGCTTGGTACGGTTTCAACCAGATCATGGAAGCGGGCAGCGGCGATACGGTGGTGGTGTCGGCCGCCAGCGGCGCGGTCGGCAGCGTGGTCGGCCAACTGGCCAGGCTGCGCGGCTGCCGCGTGGTCGGCATTGCCGGCGGAGCGGAGAAGTGCGATTACGTTGTCAAGGAACTGGGCTTCCACGCCTGCGTCGACTACAAGGCCGGCAACCTCGAGGCCGACCTGGCCGCCGCCACGCCGGACGGCGTCGACGCGATCTTTGAAAACGTCGGCGGCGCCTGTCTGGATGCCTCGCTGGCGCGCACCAACGCCTTCGCCCGCGTGGCGCTGTGCGGCATGATCGCGGGCTACAACGGCCAGGAAATGCCGATCAAGAATTCGCGGCTGTTGCTGATCAACAGGCTGACGGTGCGCGGCTTCATCATCACCGAACACATGGAATTCTGGCAGCAGGGCTTGCAGGAACTGGCCGTGCTGGTGGCCAATCACCAAATCAAATACCGCGAATCGGTGGCGGACGGCCTGGCTGCCGCCCCGCAAGCGTTTATCGGCCTGCTTCAGGGCCACAACTTCGGCAAACAACTGGTGAAGCTAATCTAATAATGAAAACATTCAGAGACAAAGTCGTCGTCATTACCGGCGGTGCAAGTGGTTTGGGCCGCGAATTCGCCAACGTGGCGGCGCGCGAGGGCATGAAGCTGGTGCTGGCCGATGTGCAACGCGACGCGCTGGACCGCGCGGCCGCGGAGCTCAGGGGACAGGGCGCCAGCGTGATCGCCATGATCTGCGACGTGCGCAAAGGCGAGCAGGTGCAGGCGCTGGCCGACGCGGCCGTGGCCGAATTCGGCGCCGTGCACCTGCTGTTCAACAACGCCGGCGTCGGTTCGGGCGGGCTGATCTGGGAAAACACGGAAGCCGACTGGGAATGGGTGATGGGCGTGAACGTGTGGGGCGTGATCCATGGCGTGCGCATCTTCACCAAACTGATGCTCGATGCGGCGTCGCGCGATCCGTCGTTCGAAGGCCATATCGTCAACACGGCGTCGATGGCGGGGCTGCTGAACGCGCCGGCGATGGGCGTGTACAACGTCTCCAAGCATGCGGTGGTGTCGCTGTCGGAAACGCTGTACCAGGATTTGCAACTGGTCGGCGCGCCGATCGGCGCCTCGGTGCTGTGTCCTTACTTTGTGCCGACCGGCATCAGCCAGTCGCACCGCAACCGGCCGGAAGACGTGCGCATGACGCAGGGACCGACCGCCAGCCAGCTGGCCGCGCAGGCGATGACGGACAAGGCGGTCTCGTCTGGCAAGGTCACCGCCGTGGACGTGGCCGAGATCACCTTCAAGGCCATCGCCGACGGCCAGTTCTACATCTACTCGCATCCGGGCGCGCTGGCCGGCGTGCAGGAGCGCATGGAGCACATCGTCGCCGCCACCAATCCCGGCGACCCGTATGCCGCCACGCCGCACGTGCGCGAAGCCTTGCGCGCCAAAATGAAACTGGGTTGAGACGAATGCATACGCTTGCCTGATCATCCTCGCAGTGCTCGCCATCGGCAACGCATGGTCGCGCGAATGGTTGTACGCGTGCTGGTTTTCATTGGCGATTTTCTATAACCTGTATCCCACGGTCCTGTCGTCGTGGGTGTTCGGAATAGCCAGCATAGTGCTCGTGGTGGCCGCGCTGACGCGGTGGATACGAAAACGTCGTCGTAGTGGCGGCGCGGCGCCCTGAAAGGCATCTTGCGTGCGACAATCGTGTTCCGCCAACTTGATTGCACGCCGATGACCGACACCGCCAAGCACGATATCCGTTTCGGAGACTGGAACGCCCCGCTCAACGCGGACGCCAGGCTCATTCGTTTTGAAGTCTTCGTCGAAGAACAGCAAGTTCCCGCCGAACTGGAGATGGATCACATGGACGCGGTCTGCCTGCACGCCGTGGCCTACGACAGCGCCGGCACGCCGATCGGCACCGGCCGCTTGCTGCCGGACGGCCACATCGGCCGCATGGCCGTGCGCCAGGGCGCGCGCGGCACCGGCACCGGCGGCGCCTTGCTGCAAGCGCTGATGGAGCAAGCGCGCGCCCGCGGCGACAAGCAGGTGGTGCTGAGCGCGCAAACCCATGCCGCGCCATTTTACGAGCGCCATGGTTTCGCCATCGACGGCGACGAATTCTTCGAGGCCGGCATCTCGCACATCAACATGCAGTACACCTTTTAAGGAACGCCGTCATGACCAACATCGTTGAGAATTTCGATCCTGAGCTGGACCTGGTGTTCTAGCGCGACATCGACATCTCGCCGGAGCAAGTCTGGGCTAGATGGACCAAACCCGAGCATCTGGTGCACTGGTTTACGCCGGCGCCGTGGAAGACGCTGGAAGCAGAATGCGACCTGCGTCCGGTCGGCCAGTTCCGCTCGGTGATGGCCGGCCCGTCGGCCACCCTGGAAGCGCACAAGCAGATGGGCTTTCACGATGGCTGGGGCAAGGCGCTCGACCAACTGATCGCCCACATGAAGCAGCTGGGTTAGGCTGCGGGCGCCAACGGCCGGCCCGCAAGGCCGGCGTCGGTGGTTTCCTGGGGCAGTTCCCCCGGCACCGGGCGGGTGGCCAGTTCCAGCTCTTCGAAAGCGTCGTAGGTCAGCGCCATCAGGCGGTCGGGATCGGGCACCAGGTCGGTGTCGACGAACAGGGCCAGCTGGATCTGGCCGGCGTAGGAGATGAACGCCAGGCCCACTCCCAGCTTGCCCGCCTGCGGCACCCAGCAGATCAGGTCCGTCATGCGCGAGCCGGCCAGGTAGCGGCGGCTGCCGGGACCTTCGATATTGGTCAGCACCACCGAGCCCTTGGACGTGAACAGATTCAGCGCGAAGTGCTGCAGCGCCGTCGGCAGGCAGCCGGCGATCGACAGGAAGGCCATCGTGGCGCGCGGCTGGTGTGAGCGCTTGATGGCCGTCATGCGGTCGCTGGACTGGCGCAGCCGCACGCGCGGGTCGTCGACATTGGTCGGCAGGTCCACCGCCACCAGACCGAACTCGTTCCCCAGCTGGAAGGCGTTGGCCTTCTCGCGCAGGTTGAAGGTGACGGCGGCGCGCAGCGCGCGACCGTCGGGACGCTGGCCATGCTCGTCCAGGTAGCGCCGCAGCGCGCCGGAGACGGCCGCCACCCACACATCGTTCAAGGTCACACCCATGCGCTTGGACATGGCGCGCACCCGCTCCATCTCCAGCGGCGGCAGCCAGACCAGCTGCTTGGCGCCGGTCATCGGCGCCTTGAAGCGGCTGTGCGCGTCCGGCCACAGTACCGACAGCCGCGCCACGTGGGCGGCGATCTTCAGCCACGACACGCTGCGAGCCACCGCCGAGCACACGGCGTTGTGCGCGACCGTGGCGCGGTGCGGATGGCCGACCGGCGAGGGCGTGCGGCCATGCACGCCGTTGTCGTCGGTCAGGTGGTTGAGCACATGCACCAGGCCCAGGCCGTCGGTGATGCAGTGGTGGACGCGGAACACGATGCCGTGGCCGCCGTTGACGCGGTCCAGCACCGTCATGTGCCACATCGGCCGGTCGCGTTCCAGCGGCAGGTGGGCGATGCGCGTCATGTGGGCCTGCAGCTGTTCGCGGCTCACTTCCTGCGACAGCTGTTCCAGCTTGATGTGCTGGGTGATGTCGAACCGCTCGTCCTCCACCCAGTGCGGGCGGCCGCGCCGCTGCACCACCTTCTGCGTAAAGCGCGGATAGTTGGGCAGGCGATGCGCGATGGTGGACGTCAGCCGCTCCATGTCGACCGCGCCTTCGAACAGCAGGATGCTGTTGATGACCATCAGGTTCTTGTCGGTGTCCATGCGGTGCCATGCATAGTCGCGACGCGTCATCGCCGCCGGTGCTGCGGTTGGTTTGCTCATGTGATGCCGTCTCCTCGTGCGGCGCCGGATCTTTGCCGGCGTCCGCTTATATTTTTACAGGTGTCGCTTTTGCCCGTGCTTCCGTTGACGGCGATGGCGCAGCTGCGGCTGCCGCCTCCACCGATTTGGGTGAGCGCGGCCGCAGCGCATAGCGGTTCAGGCCCGCCATGTGGATGCGGCACAGGTATTCCTTCCAGTCGATGGCGCCCGGGTCCACCATGTAGCGCGCCCGGTCTTCGCTGCCGAAGCGCTGCGTCAGCGCCATCAGCGATGTGTTGTGGAACACGTAGCGCGGCGCGGTGTAGAACGAGAACGTCAGGGCCAGCAGTTGCGTGGTGCGCAGCGCCTCGAGCTTCGGCGATTCGCCGGCGCCCAGCAGCCGCCGCACGCCGCTCCAAGTCGTGGCGCCGATGCGCATCGCCCGCAGCATCAGCAGGAACGCGGGACGGCTGACAACCCGGAAGTCGTGTTTCGGCTCTTGGTAGAACAGGCGCTCGTAGCTGCGCCAGTTGCGCTTCGATTCGGTTTGTATCAGGTCGATCACGCGGCCGACGGTGATCGGGTTGGCCGATCCGGTGCAGGCCTGGTAGATGCGGGTGGCGCCCGGATCGGCCAGCGCTTCGGCGGCGGCCAGCACGATGCTGTTGGCGACCAGGTCGGCCGGCACGATGTCGACGATTTCATTCGGCTTGGCCGGGAAGAAGCTGGTCTTGCCGCGCGCGTAGGCCAGGATGATGGCGTCCGCCACCTTGACGCCTTCGAGCCAGCCGGGCGCCGGTTCCTGCAGCGTGCTTTCGATGATGGACGGCCGCACGATGGTCAGCGTCTTGCCGCGCATGGCCTGCATCGCCAGCTGTTCCCCCATCCACTTGGTGAAGGTGTAGGTGTCGTTCCAGCCGTGGTAGTTGGCCTCGGCGATGCCCAGTTCCGTCAGGCGGCGTTCCAGCTGCTCCGAGCCGATGGTCTCTGCCTCCACCACCGCGATGCGGTGCTGCAGGTGCTTGAGCAAACCGTATAAATCAAAGTGGCCGTCGGCATGGCGCGGGATGGCGGCGCGCGCCGGCGTGACGTTCTGTTCGAGCATGTCGCCGCGGTTGTAGCCGTTGACGTAGCAGGTCGAGACCTGGATCAGCGGCGCGTTGCCGGTGCGAGCCAGTTCGCAGATGTTCTGCACGCTGAGCGCGTTGATGGCCAGCGCCTCGTCCAGCGCCTCGCGGAAGTTGACGCTGGCGGCGGCGTTGATCACCACGTCGACGCGGCGCGCCAGCGCGGTGAAGTCCGGCAGCAGCAGGCCGAAGCAGGGCTCGGTTACTTCGCCGGTCACGCATTCGATCTTCTCGGCGAAAAATTCGGCCAGGAACGCGGGCCGCTCGGCGCGCAGGCGGTCGAACACCGACGAGGTGGCGATGTCGCGGTCGAAGCGATGGCGCGCGTCGGCGCCATGCTTGCCGCCGCGTATCAGCAGCACGATGCCGCCGATGTCCGGCACGCTGCGGATGAGCTTTTCCAGCACCACCTTGGCCAGGAAGCCGGTGCTGCCGGTAATCAGGATGCGCTTGCCCGACAGCGCCGCTTGCACATTCAATGCTGGTTTCATAGGGTTCTCAGAAACGGTGTCATTACTACAATGATCCGATCTTAGAGCGAAACCCGGGAGTGACTGGCGACTTTGCAGTGGCTTTGGAAGCCAAACGCATGGCGGCGCGAGTCATGCGGCTGTGGTGCCGGGGGAAGCGGTGTGGCAGCGTTTACAACATTGAGGCATTTGCGCAACGAACTATGTTCTTGCGGAACTCAGTCCAGTCCTACAGCGGAGTGGGCGGTGCTCCTATATCGTGCCGTATCGCGTGGGCAGATGATTTGTTACCGGCTGCGGCCGGCAATTTAACCACCTGAACAGGAGACCACCATGAACCAAGGTAAAAACAATCCATCGCCATCGGAAAATTCCAAACAATCGGGCACTCCAGGCTCGCAGCAAAGCGGCACGCGCGGCGGCAGCCAGCAGCAGAGCGTCGACACCAGCCGCGATAGCAAGAACAAGGAAAACAGCAATCCTGGCCAGCGCCAGTCCGGCAGCCGCGACGAGCGCGGCAACCGGGACGATTGATTAAGGTTTGCCCGGCAACAGACCGCCACAGGTCTCCTTGATCGCCGCGGCAACGATGTCCACGCGTCCGGGCGCCCCAGGCAGGGCGCGGCGGATGCGTGGTTTGCGCCACACATTGCTTGCAAATGGGAAATTATAACCCTACACTTGTAAGCAGAATTTCGCGCTGTGCCACCACGCGCAGCCGCTCTCATCAGAACGCCTCTTCGGCCCAGCCCCGCCGGAAAATCTACTTTTTCCGTCAAACCCTTACCCGGTGGAGCGACTGCTATGAACAATCTGAAAATCGGCACCCGCCTGAATATCGCCTTTGGCGCCATGTTGGCGCTGTTGGTTATCATCGCCTACATCGGCTGGTCGTCGCTGTCGACCACCAAGGCGCGCATGGATACGGTCGTCAACGAGAACAACGCCAAGATCGCGCTGTCGAACCGCATGCTGATGGACCTGAACCTGATCGCGCGTTCGGCCCGCAACTTCATCCTCTACACGGACAAGGACGTGCAGGCCAAAATGGTGACGCGCATAGACGGTGCCGAAAAGAGTTTTAACGCCAGCGTCGAACAACTGGGAACGCTGGTCCGCAGCGTCAAGGCCAGGCAACTGCACGCCGACATCAAGACGAAGGCGCCCGAGACGCTGAAGCTGCTACGCACCGTGCTGGCCTTGGTCAATGACGGCAAGCGGGACGAGGCGCCGAGCTTCCTGCTGAACTCCGTCCAGGCGCAGCAGGATGGCAGCTTCGCGCTGATCAACGCGATGATCGATCTGCAGGAAAAACAGAACAAGGATCTGATCGAGGAAATGCACGTCGAATACGTGTTCGCGGTCAGATTCCTGCTGATTACCGCCGTGCTGGCCTGCGTTGCGGCGACCGGACTGGCATGGTCGATCACGCGCTCGATCACGCACCCCATCAATGAGGCCGTGTCGATCGCGCAAACCGTCGCCGCCGGCGACCTGACCCGCCACATCGACGTCGAAGGCAAGGACGAGGTCAGCAAGTTGCTGACGGCGTTGAAGGGCATGACCGACAGCCTGGCCGCCATCGTTGGCGAAGTGCGTTCCGGTACCGAGACCATAGGAACCGCGTCGCGCCAGATCGCGGTCGGCAACCAGGACCTGTCGTCGCGCACCGAGGAGCAGGCCAGTTCATTGGAGGAGACCGCGTCGTCGATGGAGGAACTGACTTCCACCGTCAAGCAGAATGCCGACAACGCGCGCCAGGCCAATGTGCTGGCCAACTCCGCGTCCGAGGTGGCGCTGCGCGGTGGCGCGGTGGTGTCCGAGGTGGTGCAGACGATGGGGTCGATCAACGACTCGTCGAAGAAAATCGTCGACATCATCGGCGTGATCGACGGCATCGCTTTCCAGACCAATATCCTGGCGCTGAACGCGGCGGTCGAGGCGGCGCGCGCCGGCGAACAGGGGCGCGGCTTCGCGGTGGTGGCGTCGGAAGTGCGCAACCTGGCGCAGCGCTCGGCGTCGGCCGCGAAGGAAATCAAGGAACTGATCGGCGATTCGGTGGAGAAAGTGGAACTGGGCGCGAAGCTGGTCGACCAGGCCGGCGCGACCATGGGCGAGATCGTCGACAGCGTCAAGCGGGTGACGGACATCATGTCCGAAATCGCCTTCGCCAGCCAGGAGCAGAACGCCGGCATCGAGCAGATCAACCAGGCCGTCACGCAGATGGACCAGGTGACCCAGCAAAATGCCGCATTGGTGGAGGAGGCCGCGGCGGCGGCCGAATCGATGCAGGACCAGGCGGTCAAACTGGCGCAGGTGGTCGGCGCCTTCAAGCTGGGCGCGCATCGGGGCGCTTCGGCCGCCGGCAAGCCCGCTGTCCGCCGGCCGCTGAAGGTGGTCAAGGCGGTGGCGAAAATCGCCGCGAGCCCACGCGCGCAGGCGGCGCGGCCGGCCAGGGTCGCCGCGGTTGTCGGCGTCGATTGGGAAGCGTTCTGACTGTTTAGCCTGCCGCCGGCGGATTCAGGCCGTGCACGCGGCCGAACAGGGCGTCGATGTGCGGCGTGGCCAGTTGCAGGCGCTGGCCGATCTTGCGCACGGCCGCCACCAGCGCGTCGAGTTCCAGCATGCGGCAGGCTTCGGCGTCCCGCAGCAGCGAGCTTTGGAAGGCGCCCAGCTTGCGCGTGATCAGGTGGCGCTGCTCGGGCGTTTAGGCGATGCGTTCGCCGATGACGGCCGCCTCGCGCATCGCGGCGCGGCAGAATTCGGCCACCAGCTGGTCGTCCGGGATGCAGTCCGCAGTCGCGCCGGTGATGGCCGATACCGGATTGAGCGTCATGTTCCCCCCACAGCTTGTACCAGATGTCGTAGCGGACGTCGGTAATGCATAAATAATGTGCGATAATTTCCGCGTGGATACAAAATGGCAGCGCCAAGGCGGATGATGAAAAATCAATATTTAACAAAATATAACGTATCTGCGGTGGCGCTGCTGGCGCTCGCACTGTGCGCGACTGCCCTGCTGAGCGCATGCGGCGCTGGCGGCACTGACAACTCCGCTGAAACGCGTCTGGTACAGGGCGCAGCTCCGCTCGCAACCGGCTCGACCACGCTGGTACTGGATGCCGGCACGCTGCCGGCCGAAGATGCCCAGCGCATGGCGCTGCCGTCGTTCCACATGGCGCCGGTCGAACTGGCGGCGCCGGACGATCATGCCGACAGCGCCACCGCGCCGGTGCACGCACAGGCCGTCCCGACTGAATTCCAGCACCTTTCGACTCGCCGCCTGACCATGCAGGCGCTGCGCGGCCGTCACCTGGAAGCCATGCGCAACCTGAGCCCGGAAGCGGCCGCGGCGCCGGCAGCCTCCGGCAGCGTGGTGGCGACCTACACTCCGGCCCAGATCCGCGCCGCCTATGGCTTGCCGGCGCTGCCGGCGGCCGGCAGCGCATTGACGGCCGCCCAAGCGGCACAGCTGGGCGCCGGCCAGACCATCTACATCCTCGACGCCCAGCATGACCCGAACGTGGTCGCCGAACTGGCCGCGTTCAACACCAAATTCAGCCTGCCGGCCTGCATCACCAAGACCATCGCTCCCACGGCCAGCCTGCCGCTGGCCGCCGCCTCCACCAGCGGCTGCGAACTGGCCGTGGTGTACAGCACCGCCAGTGGCGCCATGACCGCGACCCAGCCCGCGTACGACTCCGGCTGGGCCAGCGAAATCACCCTCGACGTGCAGTGGGCGCACGCCACCGCGCCACTGGCCCGCATCGTGCTGATCGAAACCGCCGACGCAAGCTACAACAATCTGCTGGGCGGCGCCAAGCTGGCCAACGCGATGGGGCCGGGCATCGTCTCGATGAGTTTTGGCGGTTCTGAAAGCAGCGGTACCGTCTCCTCCGACAGCGTATTCGCCGCCGCCGGCATGACCTATCTGGCCGCCACCGGCGACTCCGGCGCAGGCGTGTCGTGGCCGGCGGTCGCGCCGCATGTGCTGGCGGTCGGTGGCACCACGCTCAGCTATAGTGGCAGCGGACTGCGTTCCGAAGTGGCCTGGTCCGGCACCGGCGGCGGCGTCAGCCTGTACACGGCCACGCCGAGCTACCAGACCAGCTCCGTGCCGGGCATGGGCACGCCCGCGCGCCGCACGGTGGCCGATGTCGCCTTCAATGCCGATCCATCGTCCGGCCAGTACGTGGCGATGATCGCGCCCGGTAGCACTACGGTGCGCTGGGGCAGCGTGGGCGGCACCAGCTTGTCGACGCCGCAGTGGGCCGGCCTGATCGCGGTGGCCAACGCCACCCGCGCGCTGAGCGGCAAGGCGGCAATGGGTGCGCCGCATGCGGCCTTGTATGGCGGGATCGCCGCCGTGCCGGGCACCTACGCGTCCGCCTTTGCCGATGTCACCTCCGGCAGCGACGGCAGCTGCGCTGCTTGCACCGCCAAGACCGGCTACGATCAGTTGACCGGCCTGGGCACGCCGAACGTGTCCAGCCTGTTGTCGACGCTGTCGGGCCTGACCGTCACCGCCGCGCCGCAGGTGGGCTCGGCCAGCATCAAGGGCACGGTCGGGACAGCGTTGACGTTCACGGTTTCCACCGTTGCGGCTAATACGGTCGGCTATACCCTGAGCGGGGCGCCGTCCGGCATGAGCATCAGCAGCGCCGGCGTGGTCAGTTGGGCAACGCCGGTGACCGGGACCTACGCCGTCACCGTGACCGCCAAGGACAGCAAGACCGGCCTCAGCGGGCAGGGCGTGTACACCGTCGTCATCGCGCCGTTGTCGGCGCCGGTGCTGACTTCCGGCACCATCAGCGGTAAGGTGGGCGTGGCGTTGTCGTTCTCGGCGGCGGCCAGCAATGCCAATCCGGTCACCTACGCGCTGAGCGGCGCGCCGTCCGGCATGGCGATTAGCACTGCGGGCCTGGTCAGCTGGGCCAAGCCGGTGGCCGGTATCTACACCGTCACCGTCACCGCCAAGGATAGCAAGACCGGCTTGAGCGGCCAGGCCAGGTACACGGTGCAAATCACCGCCGGTGGCCCGGTGATCACGGCCGCGGCCATGACGGGCGTGGCGGGCAAGCCGATGACGGGCTTGATCACCATCGTGGACAATGGCGCCAGTTCGGTGTCGATCACGATCTCCGGGGTGCCACTGGGCATGATGTTCCAGTCCAACGGCCTGAGCGTCATGCCGTACTGGAGCGCGCCGGTGGCCGGCAGCTATCAATTGAAGGTGGCGGTGACCGATAATGCCGGAGGCAGCGCCCAGCTGACGATCCCGGTGACGGTGACTGCGCGCTGATCGAAATTTAAGACAACAAAAAACCCGCTGCTCCGAAAGGACCAGCGGGTTTTTTGTTTGGTTCGTTGGTGCTCGGGCTGGAATCGAATGGGGCGTGCCAACAGAATGCGGTATTTTGCAGGCTTGGCGACTATCAGGCCGTCATTACGTTCCATGGGAACGGCAAGCAAGGCAAGTCAGCCGGCCGTCCAGCCACCGCCCAGGGCTTTATACAGCGACACGGTGGCCTGCAGGCGCTTCAGCTTCAGTATTCCCAACTCATTTTGCACGTCCGACAGGTTGCGCTGGGTATCGAGCACGGTCATCAAGTCTTCCGCCCCCGCCTTGTAGCGGATCTCCGACAAATTGAAGGCAAGACGCGTCTGTTCCAGTTCGACCTGTTTCAGCTGACGCTGCTCATCGATGCTCCTGATCTGGCCTAGCACGGTGTCTACTTCCGCCAGCGCCGCGAGCACGGTCGAGCGATACGCCTTCACCAGTTCCTGTTTTTGTTCGATGGCCAGATCACGTTCGGTCCGCAGACGTCCGCCGTCGAAAATTGGCGCCATCAGCGAGGCGCCGACATTGGCGAACAAATTCTGGCCATTGAGCAGCGAGAGCAGGGCACTGCTTTGCGTGCCCGTCGATCCGGTCAGGCGTATGCTGGGAAACAGTGCCGCGCGCGCCGCGTCCACGTTGGCGCTGGCCGCCGCCAAAGTCGCTTCTGAACGGCGAATATCCGGCCGCCGCGACAGCAGTTCGGATGGCAGGCCCGGCGTCACCTCGGGTAAGCTGATGGTATCGAGTCCGCCATGCCCGATCCGGAAGGTTTGCGGCGGGCGACCAAGCAAGATGGCCAATGCCGATTGCGCTTCGCGTTCCTGTTGCTGCAAATCGGGGATCGTGGCATGTTGGCTGGCAACGGCGGAACGCTGGCGGGCCAGGTCGACCGAAGTGGCGGCCCCCACGCTGCGCTGCGCCTCGACCAGCGACAGCACACGTTCGGCATTGCCGACGTTCTCGCGCGCCAAGTCGAGGCGGTCGTGGAGGGACAGCACTTGCAGATAGGTCGACACAATGCCGCTCGTCACCGTCAAGGCGACGGTTTGCCGATCATAGAAATTGGCCCTTAGCGATGCCTCGGCCGCGGCGATGCCGGCCTTGCTCTTGCCCCAGAAATCAATTTCGTAAGACACTTGCAACAGGCCGCTGGACGACACATTGGCGTTGCGATGGCTGCCGAGCGGCAGATCCCGGCTGGCGCCTGCGGACACATCGACCGATGGCAGCAGGGCGACCCCCGCAATGCGGGCCTGAGCCTCTGCCTGGCGCACACGCGACAGCGCGGCGGCCAGTTCCAGATTGCCTTCTTGTCCCTCGCCTACCAGCTGGCACAGCTCGGCGCTGCCAAAATGTTGCCACCACTGGGCATCGGGCCATTCCTGGGCGCTCGCTTTATCCGCCTGCGACCAGCCGGCCGGCAAGTCGAGTGCCGGCGGCGCTTCCGCCACGGGAATCGTGTGCGCACAGCCCGCCAGCAAGGCGCCGGCCAGACACAGCGAGGAGAACAGAGCGCGGCGCTTCATGGCGTTCCCATCAGCGCAGCGCGGCGCCACCGGCGCCTGGAGCGGCCGGCTTGGGCCGCAGCGCGACGGCCGGCGCCGGGCCGACCAGCAATTGCTCGCCGGCTTCCAGGCCGGACAGCACTTGTGCCTGCTGCTGATTGCGCACGCCAAGTTTCAGCTTGCGCGCATCGACTTGGCCGTTGGCGGTCAACACGTTGACCTCGCATAATTTCTCCGCATCGCACTTGCCCAGCAAATTGAGCGGCAACAGCACCGCATCCCTGGCCTGCGCGACGATGAACTGCACCTGGGTCGTCATGCCGCTCATCAGCTCCTGCTCCGGATTGTTGACCTCGAACAGGACGTTGTAAAAAGTCTGCTTGCCCTGTTCGCCCGTGCCTTCGGCAGGCACCGGAAGTACCTGCCGCAGCTTGCCCGACCAGATGCGGCCAGGATAACCGGGCGTCTTGAAATTGGCCGGCATGCCGCGTCGCAGGAGTGTCACATCGATCTCCGCCACGCGTGCCTGCACCGTCATTTGCGAAAGATCCGCGATGCGCATCAAGGGCACGGCGGCTTGCCCAACGCCCGCCGTTTGTCCGGGCCGCGCATTCACGGCAACGACGGTTCCGGAAATCGGCGCCAGCACCTGCGTGTGCTGGCGGCTCTCCTCATCGGATTTCAGCGTCGCCTCGAGCTGGCGGATCTGGGCGTTGATGGAATCCACCCGGGCGCGGGCCGAAGACAGACTCATGCGGCTCGACTCGAAGCTTTCTTCGCGCGTGGCATTTTGCGCCTTGAGCTGGGTCTGGCGCTTGAACTGCAGCTCGGCAAAGTCCGTCTGTGCCTGCTGGTCTGCCAGTTCGGCCTGCAGGCGCGCCATTTGCGCGCGATTGCTTGCCATCTGGTTTGCCTGGACCGCAGGCGACATTTCCATCACCACTTTGCCTTTTTGCACAGTATCTCCGACGGCAACCAGGACCTCTTTTACCTGGCCCGCCACCGGGATATCCACGTCCGCGAATTGATGGAATTGCAATTTCCCGATGGCGTCGACCGTTTGCTGCAGATCACCGCGCTGCACCGTCACGGTGTCTGCGGGCGGGTGCGGCAGCTCTGACGTGGCAGCCAACGGCGGCGCCTTCGGCTGTTGCGGCACTTGCGCCAGCACAACGCCGGCGTTGAGCGCCATTGCCAGCGCGCCGGCCGTCAGGCCGCCATGCCATCGGGGCCGGGACGGGCCGGCAGGAACAGGGCGAGGAGCGCGTCCATCGGTCATCAGTTTTACATCGGGATAAAGCAGGTGCATGCGGTGGGTCCAACCAGGTCGTGACGCGACAAGTAAGGCCCCTCGCATCGTTAGAAACTGCGGGTATTCTAGCGCATCATCACCAATTCGCCTTGCGCGCTTTCGAGGTAGTCGCGCTCGACTACTTAATGAAACCATTCGACGACCAGCGCTTCGAGCCGGAATTTCAGCGCGGGCATCAGCGTCCTGGGCATCGCGTCGCTGGCGATAGGGGTTGTTCCATATTTAAGAGGCCATCGCAGTGATGAATAACCTGCTCGAAGAAATGCTATTCTGTGAATTCATGCTCGTGTGCGAGTCCCATGACTGCCGCGCGTTCTTTGAATTCGAAGAAGCTGCCAATCATCCGATGGAGGAGTGGGCCAGCAAGGCGGCGGTGGCGGCGAGGGCGTGTGGTTGGACGATCGGCCGCACGGGACTCGTGAAATGCGCAAAATGCGCCGCGCGCATTGATTGACCTGCTCCTCTGGATGCCTTAGACCGCATTTGAAAGGTTCCGCATGTCCGAAAACATTCCTACGCTGTACGAATGGCTGGGCGGCATCGATGCCCTGCGTCGTCTGACCGCGCGCTTCTACGAGCATGTCAAGCGCGATGCCTTGCTGGGCCCCGTGTTTGCCCATATGGGCGACGATCATCCAGCGCATGTCGCCGCCTTTCTTGCCGAGGTGCTGGGCGGGCCCACCACCTACTCCGAGCAGCACGGCGGGCACCCACATATGATTCAGCAGCATCTCAACCGGCATCTCGCCCAGGAGCAGCGGCGCCGCTGGGTTGCTCTGCTGCTTGAAACAGCCGATGAGTTGGGCATGCCCGACGATCCGGAATTCCGCTCGGCGCTGGTTGGCTATCTCGAGTGGGGATCGCGTCTGGCCGTCATCAATTCGCAGCCGGAGGCGCAAGCCGATCAGGATGCGCCCATGCCCAAGTGGGGGGGGGTGAAGTCAAGGGACCATATCGCGGCTAGCGACCACTCAGAAACTGAACCAGCTTGGGCACCACTTCCGCCGTCGCTTCTTCCATCAGCCAGTGTCCGCTGTTCTTGACCACCACGCCTTCGACGTTGGTATCGACCAGGCGCGCCTGCTGTATCAGGAATTCACCCGATGCCTTCTCGCCGGCGAGGACGAGCATCGGCATGGTCAGCGGCGTTTTCATGTACTGGGCGAACTCCTCCGCATCCGTACTGAAGGCGCGGAAGACTTCGAAACCTGCGCGCATATGGCCCGGTTGGGCGTATTCGGCGGTATAGAATTTACGATCCGCTTCGCTCAGCGATTTCGTTTTGTCGGCGGCGAAGTCGTTCCAGAAATGTTCGAAATAAGTGCGTTCGCGTCCTTTAACCAGCGCAAGCGGCGTCTCGCCATAGAAATGGAAATGCCACAAGTCGCGCAGCAGCCAGACATCCTTCCAATTGCCCACACCCGGCAGGAACGCATCCATCAAGACAATCTTGTTGACCTCCTGCGGATACTGGGCGGCATAGGCGTAAGCGACCATGAGGCCGATGTCGTGACCGACAACCTTGGCTGACTTGATGCCAAGGCTGGCTGCCAGCGCGTGGACATCCTGTGCCATCACCGATTTGGTGTAGGGCCCCTGCGGCAGGCCGGATTGTCCGAAGCCGCGCAAATCGGGGGCGATGACCAGATGGTCCTTCGACAGCTGGGCGATCAGCGGCAGCCACATGTGGCTGGACTCGGTGTAGCCATGCAGCAGGATCACAGGATCGCCCTTGCCGGCGGACAGGTAGTGGATCCGCACGCCATTTATTTCCGCAAAATTGCTCTTCGGGGCTTGCGCATGAGCTGGTCCGATGAAGGCGTACAACATCAGTAAGCCCGCGCATAGCAACCTGGTGACAGTTCGTAACATGATGATCTCCCGTGGTTAAACCAACAGAATATCCAACTGATCGGCGCGGACATACACACTATCGGGTGGTTTATTTCTATACAATATTCGCGGTAGCAAAAATTTCAGAATTACAATTAATCGCCGGTTTCTTCCATGAAAAGTCCATTGATGAGTTGCGGCAGAATATTTTCCTTGTTGGTAATTCTTTCCTGCTGCCTGACGTCGCATGCCCGTAGCATTTCGGCCGCGCCGATCAATCTGCACCACACCAGCTGGACCGTTCGCGATGGCGCCCCGGCCATGATTTTGTCCATGACCCAGGCCCAGGACGGCTGGCTGTGGCTGGGCGGTCCGACCGGCCTGTATCGCTTTGACGGTATCCAGTTCGAACAGTTCGCGCCGTCCAACGCGCCTTTGTTGACCAGGAATGTCAGCGTGGTCAACGCGTTTGCCGATGGCTCCTTGTGGATAGGTTACCGCACCGGCGGCGCCGCGCAGCTGCGGCATGGACGCATCCGCAACTACAGCGAGCGGGAAGGCTTGCCTGGCCGCTCGGTCTGGGGCGTGGAGCAAGACGGCGACGGCCGCGTCTGGGCGGCGACGGCGCAGGGAATGTATTACCTTGAAAACGAACGCTGGCAAGCGCCCGCCGGTTCGTGGGAGGTACCCGGCGGACAGTACAAGACACTGATGCGTGACCGCCAGGGTGTGCTGTGGGCGCAGTGCGATACCGGCGTCTATTTCCTCCGGCCGGGCAGTAAACAGTTCGCCAAGGCGCCGGTCAGCAGCGGCACCGGCGTGCTGTTTAACCTGCCCGATGGCCGCGTGGTGAGCTGGGATGCCGGGCATGCCCGTTTCAATCAGCTTGCCGGGCCGGCGCAGGGCGGCTATCCGCAGCATTGGGAGCACCTGGGCGACCCCGCCAGCCTGCTGTTCGACCACCGCGGCGATCTCTGGATAGGGCTTAAAGGGGGGCTTGAATACCGCACCGCGAACGGCGTATCCGGCCGGACCACGCCGCCGCAAGGTTTGAGCGGCCCCTCCGTCGGCGCTATTTTCGAGGATAGGGAAGGGAGTGTGTGGGCCGCCACGTCCTCCGGGATAGATCGTTTTCGCAGCCGGCGCCTGGCAAGAATCGAGGTCCCCGAGTCGGCCATAGGCGCCGCGATCCTGGCCGATGACAGCGGCGGCGCCTGGATAGGCGGCTTTCATGTTTCCGTCAGCGATGCCGGCCAGGCCAGGATCACGCCGTTGTGGCCAGCCAACCAGGAGGGCTGGGCGGATATGCTGACCGGCTTCACCCGCACCAGCGACGGCGTACTATGGGGCTCATCCTACGGCGCGCTGCGCCGCATCCAGGGCAAGGACAGCCGGAGAATTGCATTGCCCGCCACCATAGGCAACAGGGTCGTCAAAAGCGTGCTGGCGGAGCAGAACGGCGACCTGCTGGCGGCGGTACAACACCTGGGCTTGTATCGTCGGAGGTCCAACGGCGAGTGGGAGAAAACCGGAAACGAAGGCGAAGTCAGCGTGATGGCCCGCTCGGATGCTTCGGGCCTGTGGCTGGGCTACTTTCCCGGCCGCGTGGCGCACGCCGAGGGCGCCGGATGGCGCAACTATGGTCCGGCCGACGGCCTCACCGTGGGTCTGGTGATGGCGCTGCACCTGCATGGCCGGCACGTGTGGGCGGGCGGGGACAACGGACTCGCGCTGTTTGAAGCCGGCCGGTTCCAACAGGTCGGCGGCTTGAATGGCGAAACCTTCGACGGCATCTCCGGCATCGTCGAACTGGATAACGGCGATCTGTGGCTGAATGCCACGGCAGGCCTGTTCCGCATTGCCAGCGAAGAGATCGCCAAATTCAAACGCGTCCCGGATTACCGCGTGCAGTACGAGCGCCTGGATCAGCTTGACGGGTTGGAAGGAAGTGCGCCGCGCCTCGTTCCATCGCCTTCGCTGGTGCTGTCGTCCGACTCGCGCCTGTGGATAGTCCGGACGACCGGCGTGTTTCGATTGAATCCCAGGGAGCAATTACCGCTTTCGCCGGCACAGCCCGCCATCATCAAGACGATCGGACCGCCGGGAGAAGGCAAGGCGGCGCAGGAGCATGCGCAATTTGCTCCCGGCGTCTCCGCATTGCAGATCGATTACACCATTCCCTCGCTGGCGATGCCGGAGCGGGTACGGTTTCGCTATCGACTGGAGGAAGTCGATGCGGATTGGCAGGAGGTAGGCGCCCGCCGCAACGCGTACTACAGCAATCTCGCGCCCGGCGATTATCACTTTCGCGTTGCGGCCTCCGATTACAACGGCAAATGGGCCGGTCAACACGCCATGGCGCACTTTACGATCGCCCCGGCCATGACGGAAACCTGGTGGTTCAAGGCGCTATGCGGCGCGCTGCTGCTGTCGGCGGCCTATCTGGCATACCGCTGGCACATCAACCGTATGTCCAGGCAAATGGCGCATCGCCTGCAGGAACGGGTAAGCGAGCGCGAGCGCATTGCGAGGGAGCTGCACGACACCCTGCTGCAATCGGTGCAAAGCCTGATCCTGCATATTCACGCCGCCGTCATGAAAATGCCGCCCAAAGACGCGATGCGCATGCAGCTGGAGAATGTGCTGCAGCAGGCTGACGACGTGGTGGATGAAGGCCGCGGCCGCATACGCGAATTGCGGGGCGAAGACGACAAGCTCAGCTTCCCGGACGCGCTGCTGGCCGCCGCGAACCGCTTGCAGCTTTGCGAGGCAAGCGCCATCCAGTTGAAGATGAGCGGCGCGTTGCGCCAGCTGGATGGCGCGATTTATCAGGAAGCCATGGCAATCGCCATCGAGGCGATCGCCAACGCCTGCAGTCACGCCAGGGCGCAGCGCATAGAGGTGGAACTTCAATACGGCATGCGGGAATTCCGGTGTATCGTACGTGATGACGGTGTCGGCATTCCTGCGGAAATCCTGGGTGACGGCGGGCGCCGGAATCACTGGGGAATGCGCGGCATGGCGGAGCGCGCGGCCAGGATTAACGCCAAACTCGTGTTGCGCAGTAGCGCCGAAACCGGCACCGAGTGGCAGCTGACGCTGCCGGCAGCCCTGGCTTATACCCAATAGGGTGATGTCGGCAGGACTTTCCGGTGATACGCTAGTCCAAGACGATAAAGGAGCGCTGTTATGGAAAGCAGGGGCGGCGGAATGATCAGGGTGATGATCGCGGACGATCATCCCTTGCTGCGCAGCGGGATCGCTGCCGTGCTGTCGGCCGATCCGAAGTTCTCGGTGGTGGCGGAGGCCGGGGATGGCGACGGCGCCATCGAGCAATACAAACGCTTCCGTCCCGACATCACGCTGATGGATGTGCAAATGCCGGGGCGCAACGGCATCGAGGCGACCACGGCCATCCGCAGCCTCAATCCGCAGGCGCGTATCATTATCCTGACCACCTACGCCGGCGATGAACGCGTGGCGCGCGGTTTGAAGGCCGGGGCCAGCGGCTATCTCCTGAAAAACCTGGCGCGTACCGAATTAAGCAGCTATATCGTTGCCGTGCACGCAGGACAGTGGCAGCTATCGCGACAAGTCGCCAGCAGCCTGGCCAACAACTTCCAGCAGGATACGCTGAGCAAGCGCGAGCTGGAAGTACTCCGCTATGTCGCGGATGGCAATTCCAACCGGCGTGTGGCCGACCGGTTGGGCTTGAGCGAAGACACCATCAAGGCACACATGAAAACCATCCTGCACAAGCTCGACGCGCGCGATCGCACCCATGCCGTGACGATCGCCATGCACCGCGGGTATTGGGACAATTAGATTTCACTTTTCGCAGACAACCAAGGAGTATCGACATGGATTTGCAACTCGGCGGCAAGACCGCCTTAGTCAGCGGCAGCACGGCCGGTATCGGCTATGCCATTGCGCACCAGCTGGCCCAGGAAGGCGCAAGCGTCATCGTCAACGGCAGGATGCAGGCAAGCGTGGATGAGGCGGTCGATCGCATACGTTCTGAGACGGGCGGTACGGTTCTGGGCTATGCCGGCGACCTTAGCCTGCCCGAGGCCGCGCAAGAGGTGGTTCGACGCCATGCGGGCATCGGCATTCTGGTCAACAACCTCGGCATTTTTGAGCCCAAGGCCTTTGAAGACATTCCCGACGAGGACTGGCGGCGCTTCTTCGACGTCAATGTGCTGAGCGGTGTCCGCCTCGCGCGCCTGGTGCTGCCGGAGATGAAGCGCGCGAATTGGGGGCGTATCATCTTCATCTCCAGCGAAAGCGCGGTGCAGATCCCCACCGAAATGATCCACTACGGCATGACCAAGACAGCACAGCTTGCGGTGTCGCGCGGACTGGCGGAGTCGGTTGCCGGCACCGGTATCACGGTCAACAGCGTACTGCCCGGCCCGACCAAATCGCGTGGCGTCGGCGACTTTGTTGAGGACCTGGCGCGATCGGCCGGCAAGAGCTTCGAGCAGGTCGAAGCGGAGTTCTTCGAACATGTGCGGCCGACGTCGTTGATCAAGCGCTTCGGCACGCCGCAAGAAGTTGCCTCGCTCGTGGCCTATGTGGCAAGCCCGCTGGCATCTGCGACCACCGGCGCGGCGCTGCGTGTCGACGGCGGTGTGATCAAGAGCGCCTTCTGAATCCATCGGCGCTGGCCGGCGGCTGGTGGCCGATCTGCACGCCGGAAAGGCTCACCATGAATCCATGCGGCTTGCTCCCTGGCCGGTTTCGCGCACGACGGCGATGGCCTCGATTTCGATGTGGGCCTCCGGCGTGTACAGGGCCGATACTTCCACGATCGTATCGGCCGGGTAGGGCGGCGAGAACCATTTGCGGCGCAGCTTGACGACGTTGGCGTAATTGCTCATCGAGGTCAGGAAGATGGTGACCTTGATCACATGTTCCAGGTCCGAGCCGCCGGCCCGCAGCGCCCGTTCCAGATTCAGGAATGCCTGATTGGCCTGACTGTCGAAATCGCCATCGCCGACGATGCCGCCGTCGTCGCCGGCGCCGGCGCCGGCCTGGCCGGACAGGTAGAGGAGGTCACCCGCCCTGATCGCCTGGGACAGCAGGAATGGCGCATAAGGGTCGGGGATGGTATGAATTTGTTCAAGTTTCATGGCATGCTCGCGGTAGGGAATAACGGATGCTACCGGCCACCGGCGCGGCCGGCGCGCAGCAAACGCGGACGCGGCGCAGGTTTCGATGGCGGCCTGCCGCGATATCGGCGCACCCTTCAAATCCGCGCAATTCACGCGTTTCCCGCGTACCGCGCAGGGGCAGGCGGCCTATGATGAGCCCTGCTTAACGGAACCCGGGACACACCATATGAAGTTGGAAAAAATTAGCGGCCGGTCGGCGGCGATCCGCGTCGGCGACATCATCTACGCGTCGGGCCAGGCGGCCGTCGGCGGTGACGGTTGCCTGGTCGGCGCCGACGATTTCGATCTCCAGGCCCGGCAGGCGTTCGAGAATGTGGAAAGGGTGTTGCTGGCAAACGGGACGACGATGAACCGTGTCATCAAGGTGACGCTATTCCTGACCTCGATGAACGATGCGCCCAAGATGCTGGCGCTGCGCCGTCTATGGTTTGCGCCGCCTTACCCGGCCGAATCGATGGTCGAAGTGAGCGCGCTCCACGTGCCTGGAGCGAAGATTGTGGTCGACGTCATCGCCGCGTGGGCAGGGCCTCAGGCAGCCTTCTGAACGTCCCTGGGCGTCATGCCCAGGATGCGATTCATCCAGTGGGCCAGGTGGCTTTGATGGGCGAAACCGACGTCGAGCGCCACCTGGCTCATGCTGAGTTTGGTATGCAGTAGCAGGGTACGGGCGCGCTCAACGCGCCGCCGGACCACGTACTGATGTGCCGGCATGTTCAATGTTTGGCGGAACAGCGCGCTGAAGTGCGGTACGCTCAGGCCGGCCACGGTGGCCAGTTCGGACAGAGAAAGACGCTTGGCCAGATTGCTTTCGATATAGTCGAGAACGCGCGCAGCCGGTACCGTTCCCAGCTTTTGTTGTTTGACATCGGCGGGCGCTTCGCCGCAGACCAGGCGTACCACCATCGCCGTGCACAGGCTTTCCGCGTACAGCGGATCGGAAGCGGCTTCCGCTTCGAGTTCAGCCCGCAGCGCCCACGCCAGGTGCACAAAACGCGGATCGCGCAACTGCAATTGCGGATGCAGCCGGCGCCGGCCTGCGGCGCCGGACATCTGTTCCGTGGCGGCGCGCACGAAGTCTTCGGTCATCCAGACCCCGAAAATGGTGCAGCCCGCATCGTCGTTCCAGCGGCCGTCGACGCCCGCAGGCACCACGTCGACGTCGCCCTGTGTCTGGATGCGGGCGCTGGGTCGTCCGTCGCAGGCGCAGTGTGCCTTGACCGCCGCGCCGACATGCACGGCGACGCGGTGATGCGGCCGCGCCGCTATCGCATGCAGCCCGGCGGAGACCGTGAACAACTCCGCGCCGAAACCGTCCCACGCCCGGCCCTCGCTGGAGCGCACCACAACGCGCGATATGGCGCCGGACGGCGGCTGTGGAGCTGGCAGGTGCATGGGGCCTCGCGAAGGATCGGGAACGGGTCTGAGTATAACTGACCGCCCAATACCGCGCTGACGACTACCGGGAGTCTGGTCGAGCCGGCGACAACAGCGCGGCGTTGCCCCAGCTTACCGGCAACTGCTCGTTGACTTGCGCCGTGCTGCGGGCCACCAGTTCAATCAGGCTGACGCCCGCGACATCGGCGCTCAACGCCTGTGCCGGCTGCCCCCAGCGCAAGGGCTTGCTCTTTGCCAGCAACTTGCCGTCGCCGTAGATCATGAATGTGACGCCGTGCGTGCGGTCCTGTGCGGAATCGTCCACGCCCACCTGGGCGCTCAGGCTGCGGTAACCATTGTTGCGTACTTCCAGCCGGGAATTGGCCAGGATGCCGATGCCGGCGGCGTAGGGCGTGCCGGCAATCTGCATCGTCTGGCCGTAGGGCGTGCTGTCGGCGCGCGCGCCGCCCCAGCCGGCATACATGGGCCGTTCGCCCGCGCCCTTGGTCCCGGTCCAACCGGCCGACGAGCGGAAGATCGAGGGATCGGCCTGCGGCCTGGTCACGCCATCGACGGCCGGATTCACGCTGCCAGGGCGTTCGGAAAGGTAGATGCCCTGTGCCAGCACGCGCGTACCCTGGACGCGAAAGATCCGCGTCTCGCGCGGCGCGACACGCAGCTTGGTCTCGTTCGTAAACGTGGTGTCCGCCTTGGTCCAGAGATCGGTCAGCGTGATCGGGGCGTCGTTGCGGAACTTCAGCTGCTCGGCGGTCAGGTCGACGTCCATCGGCGCGAGGCCGCGGTTGAAGATGGCGACCGCCTTCTGGCCCGATGCCAGCGGCTTGACCAGGATCTCGAGATCGTCGGCGTCATAAGCGAGCGTCGCCTGGTTGCCGGCAGGATCCTGATTGACCGCGATGATGTCGGTATTGCCGACGATGTCCATCAGCGGCTGCGGCATGGTCCTGAGGTCGGCGCCTATCATCAGCGGCGCGTTCAACATGGCCCAGAGTGCGAAATGCGATCTGGCTTCCACCAGGTGATTGGCGTCGAAGTCGCCCTTGCCGATGTACAGCATGTCCGGGTCGTTCCAGCTGCCCGGATGCGCGTACAGCTCGCGCCTTGCCGCGCTGTCGAAATTGGTCAGCAAGCGGGCCCACGACGGCGTGATATCGTCGCTGGTGCGGGAGAGGTTGCCGAAGTTTTTACCCCATGCGCGCACATCGGCGGCGCCCCATACGCACAGCGACAACAGGAAGTCGCCATCGGGATTGTTGCGCACGAGCGCCGCATTAATCTGGGTAAATTCCGCCTGCACCGCTGGAATGTTGGAGCGGGTGACCGATTGCAGGTCCAGCACAGGCGCCAGCGCGCGATACTGGCCTGAGCGGACTTTCGGACTCGCGGCGCCGTAGGCGCGCAGGCCGCAGCCGTCGACCTTGATGAAGTCGAAACCCCAGTCGGCGAAATAGAGCGCGATATCCTGATCGATATGGCCGTAAAGGCCGACTTCGCGCTCGAGCACGCTGCCCTTGGGGAGGTCGGTGTCATCGCCGGAATAGGCCTGGGAACAGGTGTTGCGGCCGAGGTCCGAGTAAATGCCGGCCTTGAGCCCCATCGCATGCAGCTTGTCGGTGAAAGGGCGGAAGCTGCTGGTGCTGCCCTTGACCGACGAAGGGAAGCGGTCGGCCCGTATCACCAGGCGGCCATCGGGTATCTGGCGGCGCGCCCACCAGCCGTCGTCGATGTTGATGTAACGATAGCCGGCGGCGGCCAGTCCGCTGTCGACGATGCGTTGGGCCGAGCCGAGTATCTTTGTCTCGTCGATATCGGTACCGAACGCGTTCCAGCTGCTCCATCCCATCGGGGGTGTCGTCGCTCGACCGGCGGTGTAGGCACTCCAGTGCGCTGTTGGCGCAAGTGGATCGGTCGCCGCGTGCAATCCACCTGTGGCGAACCAAAGGGCTAGCAATGCCAGGCCGGGCCGCCGGCGTACAGTCGTTTGCGCTTGCATTGGGTAGTCCAATTTAATTTGAGGCAGTTATGTCGAGCTGGAACGTCGAGACCGGCTGATCGTCGCCGCTGAACAGATTCACGAACGGTGCATCGGCCCAGGCATAGCGCACGCGTGTGACGCCGGCCGTGCCGGCGCCGGGCAGGACGACGGTATCGCCGGCCACGCGCGCGTCGGCATAGCGGCAGGCCGTACCCGCGCACACTTCGAAGCCGATGGCGCGATCGGATGAATACGTCGCCAGGCCGCCGCCCGTGTCGCGGAAGGCGATGACGATGTCGTTGCCGCTGCGCCGCGCGGACAGCGGGTAAGGGCTGCCGGGCGCCGTCTTCTCGCCGTACGCAACGGCGCGCGCGGCGCGCGCGAGGCGCTCGCCGACGATCGTCTTCTGGGTCGGATGGATGTCGAAGCGGTCGCCCACGTCAAGCGTGACGGCGAGTCCCGCATGGTCGTCGTGCGCCACGGATTCGGCCTGCGCGGCGCGCAGCTCGGCCCAGTTGGACTGGCCGGGTGTCTTTGCCGTCGAGCTGAACGACGTCAGCTGCGCGACCAGGAAAGGCAGCGCCGGCTGGTCGAAGCGCTGGCGCCAGTCGCGCATCAACATGGGCAGCAGCGTGCGGTATTCCTGCGCCGCGCCGGTGTTCGATTCACCCTGGTACCACGCCGCTAGCTTGAATTTATAGCCGACCAGTGGGGCGATCATGCCGTTGTACAGGGTGGTGAGGCTGGTCGGCACGTCCCACGGCGCCGGCGGCACGGACAGGCCGGTCAACGCGCTGCCGCGCTGGACTTTCCAGGCGCCGGGCAGGGGGATCACTTGGCCGTCCGCCGTGCCGATGTTGCGGCTGGCCGGCTGCCCCGACGGGCCGCCGCCCTGGCCGGCGTTCAGCACGCGCATGGCGATCAGGTTGCGTCCCGGCCTGAACACGCCGGCCGGCACGGAATAATCGCGCCCTATCCAGGATGTGCTGGTACCGCCCACGCGCACGCCGTTGACCCAGGTGGTGTCATAGGTGTCGACGGGGCCCAGGTGCAGCACGTTCGCCGCCTTGGCCTGCGCTTCCGTCAGGGTGACGGTCGTGCGGTACCAGACCACGCCGTCGAAGTCCTTGAAGCCGGCCAGGCCGCAGTCCTTCCACGATCCGGCCGGCGTGACGGTCTGCCACGCGGTGTCGTCGAAGTCCGGCGCGGCCCATGCGCGCTGGGCGGCCGCGGCCGGGTCGTGCGCACGCCACCATGCTTCGTTACGCGCGTCCTCGGCGCGCATGGCCGCAGCCGCATCGGCGCCGTACTGCGCGACGGCGGCGACGCCTGCCTTGTAGTCGCCGAAGGTGCGCAGCGACTCGGCCCCGATCCAGCTCTGAATTGTTGTCCCGCCCCAGCTGGCGTTGATGAAACCCACGGGTATCTTGTAGCTGGCCTGCAGCGAGCGCGCCATGTAGTAGCAGACGGCGGACGCATCGCCAACCGTTTCCGGCGTCAGGGGCGTCCACTCGGCCGGGCCCTTGAGCTCGTCCTGTGGCGTGGCCGCGTTGTTCTTCTGGATGTTCAGGTAGCGCATCCTGTCGTTGCCCGCACCGTATGTGGCGCCGATGGCATTGGTCGACGAGCGCACGGCGAATTCCATGTTGGACTGGCCCGAGCACAGATAGACGTCGCCGACGAGGATGTCGGCGCGACTGACCGTCTGCCCGTCCGACGTCACCGTCAACGCGTACGGTCCGCCGGCAGGTTGCGGCGGCAGCTCGATCCGCCATTTGCCGTGCGCGTTCGCGCTGCCGTTCACCGTGTGTCCAGCGAGCTTGACCGTCAGCTTGCGCCCGGCGCCCGCCGTGCCCCAGAGAGCGATGGGCTGGTCGCGCTGCAGGACCGCGTGGTCGGAAAAGAGGCGCGCCAAGCCGAGTTCGGCCGCGTGGGCGGGCAGGCTGGCGCAGCCGAAGGCAAGCGCCAACAGGGGGGCAGCAATACGTGTTGTCTCCATCATGATTCTTTATCGTTGTAGTCGTGGATGGGGCGGTGCTCGCCCGGGATTGTGCGCTGTTGTATGTCTCGAAGCAATTATGAAAATGACCAAATGCCGAATGTAATTGATGAAAAACATGAAGCTTGGGAAAAAGAAGTCTGTACGATTTCCCCTCAGCGGGCGTGGCGTTGTACAGTGCGGATGTTGTAGTGCTTCAGCCGGATTAGTTTCCATAATTCAACAACGTTGGACGGAATATTTATGACCCTTTTAGATACCGGACCTTTTTACCATGGTACGAAAGCTGATCTGCAGGTCGGCGATTTGCTGACAGCAGGTTTCAGATCAAACTACGACGACAGCGTCGTGATGAACCACATCTATTTCACGGCCCTGTCAAAAGGGGCGGGGCTGGCTGCGGAAATGGCCCAGGGCGACGGCAAACCGCGAGTGTACATCGTTGAACCGACGGGAGAATTTGAGAACGACCCCAACGTCACGGACAGAAAATTCCCCGGCAATCCAACGCGGTCGTACCGATGTAAATTACCTTTGAAAATCATCGGCGAACTCGCCAGCTGGGAGCCCTTCGATGCTGAATTCATCCAAAACCTCAGACGCAGCGTGGCAACGGGCATGGGTGAAATTATCAATTAGTGCAAACTGTTGGCATGAATAAAAAACACCCCCGAAAAACCGCTGAAAATCTTCGCTCAGGCGAGTTTTCGCTTATACGAGGGCAATAGGTGCGAGTCGAACTCATCTCCCAACCACAGTACGAGTCTCTGGTAGAGCTGCTGGAGGAATTGCACGCGTATTACAACGAAGGTTCGTCACTGCCTCGTGAGATGGTGCGTTCATACCTTGTAGAGGAGTTGCTCGCCGCCGAATCGCCGCTGCGTTTAGCCGTGGCCTTCCAGGACGACGGCCAGGTGCTTGGCCTTGCAGCCATCACGCTAACCTATTCGCTTGTCGAGTTCACTCCAGAAAAGCGTCGGCAATGTTGGCTGAAGGAGCTGTATGTCCTGTCTTCCAGGAGAGGACTGGGCATCGGCAGGGCGCTCATGTCGTGGGTAGCGCAGTACGCGCTGGAGAATGGATGCGGGCGCATCGATTGGCCGGTCAAGGCAAGCAACGCCAGGGGCATCGCTTTCTACGAAAGTTTGGGGGCAAAGCCAGTTGCCGACAGGCTCAGCTACAGGCTATTCGAGCCACATCTCAGCGAGTTGGCTAGTGGCGGCCATACGCGAACATCAAAGGAGAAGCCCGGTGCTTAAAAACTCCCACAGTGACATCTTTCCAATCTTCTTCGGCGTCTGGATGGTTCTCTGCCTGTTCTCCGCGGCGTTCTTTTCCTTCAGTAAGAACGCCAAGCTGAAGCGCAAGGTATGGCCTCCTTTCACAATTGGGACAGCCATTTTGTTCGTTGGATTTGTCTGGGCAATGGACTCGCCATCGCAGACCTTCCTCTTCATGATTCCGGTCGTCGCCCTCATCGTTTTCCTTAACCTGCGATCGGCGAAGTTCTGCGATGCCTGCGGCAAGACGAACATGAGTCGAAATCCATTCTTTCGGTCCCGGTTTTGCTCCAAGTGCGGCGCGAAGCTTGAACCATGATGAGCTAACAGTTAAGGAATCATCCAATGCAAAAAATCATTGCTTGCACAGTTCTTGTCGCGGGGCTTGCGTCGCTGACTGCTTGCGCGCCCTGGCCACATGTTGAGCACAGCCGCCCGAGCATCGCAGGGCGCTTGCTGGAGGATGGAAAGCCTACTCCCGGCGCTGGGGTCTTCCTGGGCGCCAAGCCGGGAACGAATGATCCATGCGGCGAAGCCGGCGACCGGGTGGATGTTTCTCCCGTCGATGGAAGCTTCCAGATTGCAGAGCACTCGAACACGCTGTTGATGCAATCGTTGCTCAATCCGCCGGATCGGACTATGCAACTCACGGCGGTCTGCATTCGACGCGCGGATGGTACCGCCCAGATCGGGGCGCTGTTGCCAATGTTTGTCGATAAACCGGCGAGTGTTGCGCTTGATTGCGAGATCTCGAAGAAAAGAGGGCGCGACGACATGGGCAATGCGCAGATGGCCAGCCCGCTGGGGCAGCCACAGTTTTGCAGGGCGGTTCGTGTGCCGCGCGCGGCTTAGCTTCGCGGTGCGCGCCATCATGCCGTCGTACAAAGACGGCATGATGGCGCCGGGTCGCCGGCCTTACTGGCCCGACTGGTCGTGCGGAACGGTGATGGTCGCCGTCTTCGGTGTCACATTGCCGGCCTTGTCGGTCGCGGTGTAGGTGACGGTGTAGACGCGATCCTTCTCCGCGCGCACGCTGAAGGTCGTGGCCGGGGTGCCGAAATCGGCCTCGATGTCACCCTTGCCGCTGTCCGGCTTGCTGCTGGTGATGTTGGTCAGGATCACGGATTCGACGCTGGAACCCGCGTCCGCCGCGGTCAGGGCCGCGTTGATCGGGACCATCATGTGGTTCGGCGGCCAGATCGCGTTCTTATCCAACAGCACCGACAGCGTCGGCGCGGTCTTGTCGATCTTGAACTCGATGGTCTTGACCTGTTCCACATTGCCGGCCTGGTCGCGGGTGCGGTAGCCCAGCTTGTAGCTGCCCTCGCCGAAGGCGATCGCATCCCCCGTGCTGGCCGTCCAGGCGCCGCCGTTGACCTGGTACTCCGTGGTCACCGCGCCGCCGTAGGCGCCCGGGTTCGCCGCCAAAGTCACCGAGACGTCGCTCGTGTACCAGCTGTTCTTGCCGTTCGGCGAAGCAGGGTTCAGGGCGACATTGGTGATCGGCACCACCTTGTAGATGTTGCTGACCACAATGCTGGTCACGTTCGATACGTTGCCGACGGCGTCGCTGCCGCGGGCATACACCGTGTTGTCGTCTGCCACCAGGACCGCGGCGGTGTACGGCGTCCATTCGCCGTCGCCGACCTTGAACTCCCTGACCGCGGCATCATCCGGATAGGTGATGGTCACGGTAACGCCCTGGTTGGTCGGGCTGGTGGTGTCGACCGCCATCGCGGCGCCGACCGGCGGGATGCGGTCGATGTTCGCCACCACATACTGCGTCACGTTGGAGACGTTGCCCGCCGCATCGGCGGCACGGGCGAACACGGTGCCGTTGCCGGACATCAGCACCGGCGCGCCGTAGGCCGTCCACGGGCCGTCGGCGCCGAGCTTGTACTCCCGGGTGGCGGCGTCGGTCGGGAAGATGACGGTGACCGTCACGTCCTTGTTGGTCGGATCGGTGATGTCCGCCGAGAACTGCGCATCCACCGGCGCGACGCGGTCGATGTTGGTGACGGCGTAGCTGGTCACCGGCGATACGTTGCCGACGGAGTCCACGCTCTGCGCGTAGATCGTGGCGTTGTCGTTCACGGTCACCGGCCCGGCGTAGGCAGTCCACGCGCCGCCGTCGATCCGGTACTGGCGCAGCACCACGCTGGCCGGATAGGCGATGCTGAGGGTGACGCTGCCTTGGGTCGGGTCCGTGATGCTGGGCGCGAAGCTGGCGCCCGCCGGCGGGACCTTGTTGATGTTGGCGACGGCCAGGCTGGCGACGGCCGACACGTTACCGGCCGCGTCCGCGCTGCGGGCGTAGACCGTGGTGTTGTCCGTCACGACGACCGGGGCGCTGTAGGCGCTCCAGGCGCCGCTGTCGCCCAGCTTGTACTCCTTCACCGCCGCGTCCGTCGGGTAGTAGATCGTTACCGTGACGTTCTGGTTGGTGGGCGTGGTCACGTCCGCGTACAGCCCGGCGATCACCGGCGGGGTCTTGTCGAGCGAGACCGTCGCCGTGTGTTGCTGCTCCACGTTGCCGGCCCAGTCCACGCTCCAGTAGGCCAGGGTATGGGCGCCGTCGGCCGGGACGGCGATGGTGGTGCCGGTCTGCTTGGCGCCGCCGTCGATGGTGTAGTAGGTCGCTTGCACGCCCGAGCCCACATCGGTCGCGCTCAAGGTCACGGTGGTGACCGTGCCGACGGTGACGCCGGGGACGTTGGCCTGGGTCACCGGCGCGGTGGTGTCGCTGGCGTGCAGCGAGCCGTGCAGGCGCACTTCCGCCAGGTTGCCGAACCAGCTGGCCCCGTTGATGATGCGGAGGTAGCGATACGGCACGGCGCTGGACACCGTAAAGGTTTGCCAATCGGCGGTCTGCGCGCCGGTGCCGGCGATGGTGGTCCAACTGGTGTTGTCGTTGGATCCCTGGAACACCACGCCTTTCGCACGGCCGGTCTGGTCCTGGCGCGCCAGCATCTCGACACTGGTCAGGTTGACCTGGTTGCCGGACTTGAAGTCGAAGATGATGTAGCTGCCGGTCCCGCTGTTGGTGCTGCCGATGCGAAAGTCCGAGGTGGTGCTGATATTGCTGTCGAACAGCACGTCAACGTTGGCCTTGGTGGCCGCGGCGTTGTGGTAGGACAGTTGAGACGAATCGATCAGCGTCGCGATGGTGGAGATGTTGCGGATCACGTCCGATTCGTCCACCACGTAGACGGCGCTGCCGTCGGTGGTGGCGTTGGCCGGATAGCCGGCCGTGCCGTCCTGCTGCTGGTAGTTGATGGTGAAGCCCACATTGCCCGCGGGCACGCCTTGCGGCAGGGTCGCGGTGGCCGTGAAGTTGATGTTGTCGGTGGTGCCGACGGTCGCCGCCACGCCCTGGATGGTGGCCGTGGCGTTGCTGATGGCGACCTTCGAGCTGAACTTCAGCGTCACGGTGTTGCCTGGAACGATGCGCTTGTTCAAGGTCGCGGCGGGGCTGAGCGATTGCGCGGATGTGATCGACGCTGTCGCGATCTGTGCGGTCGACCTGTAGGTGCCGTACAGCCGCAGTTCCGCCATGTTGCCGAACCACGCGTTGCCGTTGAAGACACGCAGGTAGCGATATGGCGTGGTGTTGTTGACCGTCAGCGTTTGCCAGTCCGCGCTGCTGCTCGCCACATTGGTGATCGTCTCCCACGTCGTGTTGTCGTTGGAGCCCTGCACGACGGCTCCGTTGAGGCGGCCCGTGTTGCTGTCCTGGCGGACGATCATCTCGGCGCGCGACAGGTTCACGGTGCCGCCGCCGCGGAAGTCGAATTCCACCCAGCTGCCGTTGCCGCTGCCGTTGACGCGGTAGTCGGTGATCGTGCTCAGGTTGCTGTCGAACAGCAGGTTGGCGGTCGCGATCGCACTGGCCGCGTCGCGGCCGCTCGAATCGGTCACCGTGGCAAGTGTCGTGACGTTGTTGATCAGATCGGTCTGGTCGGCCACGAACACGCCGCTGCCGTCCGTCGTGAAGAAGGTCGGTTCAGCGTCGGCGCCGGCGGCGGTCTTGTAGTTCAGCTGGAAGCTCACCTTGCCGTACGGCGCCGTGGCGTTGGCCACCCAGGTCGCCATCCAGTTCAGGTTGTCCGTCGTGGTGACCGTCGCGGGCTGGCCCTGGATGGTGACGCCGACGCTGTTGATCGGCGCGGTGGACACGAATTTCAGCTTGACCGTGTTGCCCAGGACGATGCGGTTGCGCAGCGCCTGATCCGAGCTCAAGGTCACCGCCGACAGCAGGTTCACCGTCTCGTAGCGGGTGCCGAAAATATGGAACTCGCCCAGTTCCAGCATTGAACTCGAAGGCTGGATCATGGCGATCTTGATGAAGCGGAAGCGCTGGTTCTGCAGGTCATCCTCGACCGGCAGGTTCTGCATGTCTTCCGTCACCGAGGTCAGGCCCGGGGTCAGGCGGGTCCAGTTGGTGTTGTCGTTGGAACCGTACACGGTGGTGCCGCCGACACGCTCGGGAAAGCTGGTGCGCACTTGCAGGCCGAAGGAGGTTGCCGCGATCTTGAAGCCGGGGCCGAAGTCCAGCGTGTGGGTCTGGTTCTGCGCCAGGTAGTAGCCGACGAAGCTGTCCGGATTGTTGTCCAGCGCATTCGCTACCTGCGTGCCGAAGGTGGAGGAGGCCAGCATGTTGGTGTAGTTCATGCTGCCGTCGCTGATCACCGGCGTCAGCAGCTGCAGGCCGGTCACGGCCGATTGCAGGGTTGCCAGCTTCTGGAAAAACACCGTATCGGTCGCGCTCGAGATCACGCCGGCGATGTCGTTGTAAGCGGCGGTGTAAGTGGCCAGGGTCGAACTGACGTACAGCAGGTTCGGGTTATAGGCGGCAATCACCGCATTGACCGCCGCCTGGCGATCGGCGCCCACCACCACGGTGACGCGCTTGCTGGTGACGGTGGTGCCATCCTTGGCCGAGACGACGAAGCTGTAGCTGCCGGCCTGGGTCGGCTGCCACGAGAACGCGCCCGTGCTGCTGTTGAAGCTGGCGCCGAAGGGCAGGTTGTCGATCTGGTAGGTCAACGTCGCGCTCGCGTTGGAATCGGTCGCCGCGAAATTGGCGCTCACGGCCTGGCTGGATCCGGCGTAGGTGTAGACGCTCAGGTCGGCGTTGCCGATGGTGAAGCTGGGCAGGCTGAGGCTGCTGCCGTTGATGTTGATGTGGTCGATGTCGACCGTCGTGCCGGAGCCCTTGATCGTGACCGCCAGGAAGTCACCCAGCCCTCCGGCGTAATTGACATACATCCACTGGCCATTGGTGTTGGGCAGCTGGACCGAGGTGCCGTAGAACTGCATGGTGGCGGTGCCATTGGTGCGGACCTTGAACGCGAGGCTGGTGGTGCCGTAGCCATAACCATAGACGGCGAAATTGCTGCCCGCCTCGGTGGCGGTGGTCTCGATGTAGGATGCGGTGGTGTCCGTTTTGAGCACGGAATTGGCGTCGAGCGGCGTGAAGCGCACTTCGACTTCGCGATACGGATCGGTGATCTTCTTCACCAGGTAATTGCTGCCCTCGGCGGCTGCGGCGGCCGGGATGAAGAGCCAGAAGTCGCCGCCGCCATCGCCGCCATCCCAGTTATAGACGGTGCGGTTGGCGAAGATGCGGGTGAAATTGGGCGCGACCTGCTCCAGATTCACGCCGCGGGTGTACTTGTAGTAGTAATACATCTCCCAGGTGTTCTGGGTCAGGCGCCCGCGGTAGGCGCCGGCCACCTTGTGGTACACGACGGTCGGGCTGCCGTAGGCGTCGGTGTGTGAAGCGGTCGGGATCCAGGGAATCTCGTAGCCCTGCATGTAGGCGCCGAACTGCTCGGCCGCCTGCAGGATGCGGTCGCCCAGGAATTCGTACGGGCCGACGGCTTCCGGCGCCGTGGACGGCGTACCGTCGACCGGATCGATCTTGGTCCCCTGGGCCATCAGGAAGCGCGCCAGGATTTGCGTGTTGGTGATGTCGCCGGCGCCGTGGGCCTGGTCGCGGCCCATCTCGACGTGCTGCACGGCGGGCGTGACCTGCTCGCCCGTGTCGTCGTTCCTGGTCACCAGGCGGAACAGGGCCTTGATGGCGCCGTTCTGGCCCTGGTCGGCGGCGGTCTTGTTCACCGTGTACCATTCGACAGCCTCGTTGTACTTGTCGCGGTTGCCGGTGAAGATCCAGCCCGACATGGCGCCGATCGTCGTGTACAGGTGCTGGTTCATGAAGTGCTCGTTGCTGCTGTCATCGGTATTGATGGTCGGCAGCATGAAGTTGTTCACGAAGTTGTTGGTGTCGTCGTCCGTCCACGCCAGCGAGGCGGTTTGGTAGCTGGTGTAGCGCAGGATTTCGGCCGCTCCCACCATGCGTTGCAGAGGAATGCCGGTGTGGATGTGGGCGTCCGTGTAGTAGGCGAACTGGCTCGGGTCCATCAGTGAGTACAGGCGGATGATGCGCAGCGCGTTGGCGCGATAGGTTTCGTTACCCGTCACGTAGTACAGGATGGCCTGGGTGTAGGCGGTCAGCGCGTCGGTGACGAACAGCGACTCCACGCCCTGGCTGTTCAGGCCGTAGTAGCGCGGCTGCGTGGGGTCGGAGCCGCTGACGTTCTTGATCGACGGCGTGGTCGAGGCGGCGCCGGACAGGAGCATCTGGTTGAAGTAGGTGTTCCAGGGTTCTTTTTGCGCGCGCACCTGGGTGCGCATATTCTCCAGCACATCCTTGGTCAGGCCGACGCCGGGATGCCTGAAGCCGCTGGCATCGATGGTTTCGTTGATCGTCGGCTGGTAGCTGGTGGCGATCGTGGTGATGTCCGCCGCGCCCGCCGTGGCGGCGATCAAGCCGCATGCAACAACCATGGACCAGATACGCAGCAGCGTATCTCGTGGTCTCAGTCTCCTCATTATATTCCTCCTGTTTTTTATACGTCGGTGGTATTCCCAGCCCACGGCGGCGCCGGCGCTGATGTTGGAATTCGGGAAAGGCTGAATGCTGTGTGATCGATAACACTCTTGGGTGAAAAATAAGGCGGATTGCTGCTCCGCCTGCGCACGTTTCATGAGCGACTACCGGATTGTAATCAGCAATGACGGGCTTTACGTATGATTTTTTTGATGGGTCTGGCTGATTTTTTGACATAGCTGCCGTTGCCGGATGTCAAAATTGATATCGATAACTTTGTTTTAATGTTTTTCTTTGAGGTTTCGTGTTCTCGACGACAAAAATCGTCGTCGCGGGTGCCTGATATGCCACGGATGGCCCAAAAATCCATCGACATGCGTGTGGCGATGCACTAGTATCTGATATCGATAACAAGCAACTGCTTCAAATATAAAGCATACAAATCCGGTGGAGACCCGAGATGACTTTTTCTGATTCTCTGAGCGCGGCACTCAAACGTGTTGTGATCGTCGGTGCAATGTCCGGTCTGTTGGCCTGGACGCTGATGCCGTTGCCGGCGGAGGCGGCTTCCGCCGAGCCGGTGGCCGCCAAGCCGCTGTTTCGCGACCCGGCCGGCGACGGCGCGGCCGACCCGGTGGTGGTGCGCAACGTCGAGCTGGGACGCTGGTGGATGTTCTACACCAACCGCCGCGCCGACACGCCCGGCCTGCCTGGCGCGAGCTGGGTGCACGGCACCCGCATCGGCATCGCCGAGTCGGGCGACGAGGGCGCCAGCTGGCACTATCTCGGCACCGCCGACATCGAACTCCCGCCGGATCTGGGCGGTGCCGAATCGACGCATTGGGCGCCAGACATCGTGCGCGGCGACGACGGCATCTATCACATGTTCCTGACGGTGGTGCCCGGCGTGTTCGAGGACTGGGCGCACCCGCGCCTGATAGTCCACCTGACCAGCCGCGACCTGCGCAGCTGGCGCAATGCGCGCGTCGTCAAGCTGGCTTCCGACAAGGTGATCGACGCGGCGCTGGTGCACCTGCCCGGCGGCGCCTGGCGCATGTGGTACAACAACGAGGCCGACCAGAAGACGATCTACTACGCCGACAGCGCCGACCTCGAACACTGGACCGACCGCGGCCGGGCCATGGACGACCGTGGGGAAGGGCCGAAAGTATTCTTCTGGCGCGGGACGTGGTGGATGATCACCGACGTCTGGCGCGGCCTGGCGGTGTACCGCTCCAGCGACACCGTGCACTGGGAACGCCAGCCGTCCAATCTGCTGGAGACGCCGGGCCTGGGCGCCGACGACCAGGTGAAAGGCGGCCACGCCGACGTGGTGGTCAGCGGCGAACGCGCCTTCCTGTTTTACTTCACCCATCCCGGGCGGCGCGGCGCGCACGCCGAGGACGATGGCCCCGAGCAGCGTCGCAGCGTGATCCAGGTGGTCGAACTCTCGCATGAGGGCGGCTGGCTCGAAGCCAGGCGCGATGCGCCGACCCGGATCCGGCTGATTGCCGGATCAAGTTTTTAACCGCAGTACAAAACGGAGCGAAGAACATGACTGAAACGGTGGAAAATGTTATCGAAGACATGGATGCGGATCTCTCGCGCCGCACCTTCCTGTACAGCCTCGGGGCGCTGGCGTTGGCCGGCTGCGGCGGTGGGCTGGGAGGCGACGGGCAGGGCGGCGCATCTCCCCGCCTGGGCGGCAGGGTCCTGCAGGGCGGGGCGCCGCTGGGCGGGTTTGTTCACCCCGGCCTGCTGCACACGGATGCCGATTTCACGCGCATGGCGGCGAAGTACACCACCAGCCCCTGGAACGCCAGCTGGAACCTGCTGATCAACAACAGCCATGCCAGCCTGGGCTACACGCCGCGTCCGGTTCCCGTCGTCTATCGCGGCAGCGATGGCGTCCATAGCGAGAATTACACGCTGCTGTACAACGACGTGGCGGCGGCTTATGCCTGCGCGCTGCGCTGGAAGGTCTCGGGCAACCCCGACTACGCCGACAAGGCGGTGGCGATCATGAACGCCTGGTCCGGCGTCCTGACCGGCATCGGCGGCGACACCAACGCCGCGCTGGCGGCCGGCATCTATGGCTACGAGTTCGCCAACGCCGCCGAGATCATGCGCGGCTACAGCGGCTGGGCCGCGGCCGATTTCGCCCGTTTCCAGAACATGATGCTCACCGTCTTCTATCCGATCAACCATGACTTCCTGATACGCCACAACGGCACCGAGATCACCCACTACTGGGCCAACTGGGACTTGTGCAACCTGGCCTCGATCCTGGCCATCGGCGTGTTGTGCGACGACCAGGCCAAATGGGACGAGGCCATCAACTACCTCAAGGGCGAGTCCGGCAACGGCGGCATCGGCCAGGCCGTGTATTTCCTGCATCCCGGCTATCTGGGCCAGTGGCAGGAGACGGGGCGCGACCAGGGCCACGCCACGCTGGGCATCGCGCTGCTGGGCGCGATCTGCGAAATGGCGTGGAACCAGGGCGAGGACTTGTACGGCTACGACAACAACCGCTTCCTGGCCGGCGCGGAATATGTCGCCAAGAGCAATCTGATCGAATCCGGCACCAGCTATTACACCGTGCCTTACGTCACCTATGACAACGTCGACAATGTCAACCAGACCGTGCTGGGCACCGGCGGCCAGGGTACGGCACGGCCCTGCTGGGCGCTGGTCTACAACCATTATGTCAACCGCAAGGGGCTGGCGGCGCCGTATTCGAAACAGTTCGCGCAACTGGTCCAGCCCGAGGGCGGCGGCGGCAACTACGGACCGAACAGCGGCGGTTACGACCAGCTCGGCTATGGCACCTTGACCTGCACGCGCGATCCCATCGCCGGCGGCGTCCCGCCCAGCGGGCTGACCGCCTATACCGTGGCGGGCGCGGTGCAGCTGTCGTGGTGGGGCAGCGCCTACGCCACCAGCTATAGGCTGATGCGCGCCACCACGCCGGGCGGGCCGTATTCCACGGTGGCCAGCGGCATCGGCGACCTGCTCGCCTATAGCGACAGCGGCCTGGCGGCCGGCACTTACTACTACGTTGTGACGGCGTCCACGCCCTCGGGCGTCACGGCCAAATCCAACGAGGCCAAGGCGGTGGTCGGTACTCAACTGCACACCTACCTGGCGTTCAACGAGCTCAGCGGCACGACCGCCGCCGATACCAGCGGCCTGGGCCACACGGGCACGCTGACCGGCGGCGCCAGCTGGGTGGCGGGCAAGAAGGGTAACGCCGTATCGCTGGACGGCGGCAGCGGCTATGTCAGCCTGCCGGCGGGCATCATGTCCGATGTGGCCGACGCCACCATCGCGTGCTGGGTGTACTGGAACGCCAGCCAGAACTGGGCGCGCGTGTTCGACTTCGGTTCCGGTACCGGCCACTACATGATGCTGACCGCGCGCGCCGGCAATGGCCCGGCACGCTTCGCCATCACGGTCAACGGCGGGAGCAATGAGCAGAACATCGCCAGCAACGCTCCGCTGCCCACAGGGCAATGGGTGCACGTGGCGGTGACGCTGTCGGGCAGCACCGGCACGCTGTACGTCAACGGCGTGCAGGTCGGCATCAACACCGGCATGTTCCTGGCGCCGTTCCGGCTGCAGAACACCACCAGGAACTGGATCGGCCGCTCGCAGTTTGCCAGCGACCCGTACTTCAACGGCAAGGTGGATGAGTTCCGCATCTATCGCGGCGCGCTCAGCGCAACCGAGGTGGCGGCATTGATGACGGCCTGACAGCCCAGGCAATAATGCGCCGTGGCAGGACAGGCGAAGGTAGCCGCTCCGCCTGTGCCCGGGCAGGCTGGGTGAAATTGGCGCAATCGTGTGATGTTTGGATAGATTCTCAACGGCTAAATTGAGATACCGTAACGGATATCATTTTGTTACGAAGGCATCCATGCGTGCGTTGCCGATCGCTGTCGCCATCCTGGCTGTTTTTGCACCGTTCGGGCGGGCAGAGGGAGCTGTGGTGCCTGAAGAGCTATTCTCGATGTCGATCGAGGACCTCGGGCGCATCGACGTCAGCGCGAGTTCGCTGCTGCCGTCGACCTTGTTGTCCGCCGCTTCGTCCATCTCCTCGGTCACTCCGCAGGAATGGGAGCGCAGCGGCGCGCGGCGCACCTTGGACGCCCTGGATGGCACGCCCGGTGTATTCGTGATGCCGCATACAAACGGCAACCAGGTGCTGGCGATCCGCGGTTATGCGCGCCTCACGTCGTTCACCGGCGTTGCGGTCACGCTCGACGGCGTGCCGCTGACCGACCTCTATCGCTCGTCCCCGCAATACAACTTTCCCGGCCTGAACCTGGGCGTGATGGCGCAAATGCAGTTGATCCAGGGGCCGGGCTCCGCGCTGTATGGCAGCGACGCCTTTCATGGCGTGCTGGCGCTGCGTACCCACGATGGCGAGGACGCCGGCCAGCAAGCCTCCGTGACGGCGGGCGGCGAAGGCTACTACGAAGCTGCCGCGCGCTACGCGCAGGCGTTGGGCGAGGGCGGCCACTGGAGCATGGCGTTCGCGGCGAACGGCCAGGGCGACCAGGAACGCATCGCCACCCGTCCTGCTCCGGCCGGCGGTCCGCCGATTTCGGTGGTGCGCGAGAATCGCTTCCTCGCCCAGACCGCCGTGCTGAAGGCATCCAGCGGCACCGGTGGCGGATGGAAATTCAACGGCGGACTGTACCTGCATCGCTACGGCGCGGATGACTTCCAGGGACTGGGCTCGCGCCTGGCCCGCGCGCAAGACCTGGGTGGCCTCGATACGCGCTTGGCGATGCTGCAGGCAGGCGCGAAGAGGCAAGTCGGCGACAGCGGATCGCTTGAACTGAAAGCCTATGGCTGGTGGGTGGATAACGACGTGGGCGGCCGCCTGCAACTGCCGGCCGGGGTTGTCCAGCGCGACCTGTACAGCCGCCAGGACCGTCTCGGCCTGCAGGCGATCTATCGCGATTCATTGCCGCAGTGGCGCACCGACTGGGCGCTGGCGCTGGCCACCGAAAAGCTGAACGTGCGCGATGTGCACGTGGCGATACATACGGTGGCGGGGGACTTCCTGAGCGATACACCGAATGCGGCGTCGGACGCGCGCCGCCGTGTCAACAGCGCGACGCTGGAGTTGAATTCCCGCTTCGGCCGGGACTGGCGGGCAGTGTGGGGCGGCCGGCTGGACGATTATTCCGACTTCGGCCGACACGCGTCGCCCCGGCTTGGGCTGATCTACCAGCCGAGCGATACTGGGGCGCTGAAGCTGCTGTACGGGCAAGCCTTCCGCGCCCCGTCCGCAGCGGAACGAAACGGCACGGTCAACACGGTGCTGGGCAACCCGGGCCTGAAACCGGAGGTGATCGACAGCCTCGAGCTGGTGGCCATCCGGCGGCAGGCGAAGCTGCTGTGGCAGGCCAGTGTCTTCGAGACCACCTGGCGCGATGGCATTGCCATCGTCTTCCGCCCGGACCTCCGCATCAACCAGTTCCAGAACGTCGAGCGCAACCGGGCGCACGGCGCCACAGCCAGCGTCACCTGGCAAAGCGAAGGCTGGCAATGCGAAGCCGGCGGCGCCTGGGTGGCAAGCCGGAATGCCCGCACCGGCGCGTCCTACAATATCTATCCCCGGCGCTCGGTCAGCGTCTCGGTCGCCCGCAGCCTGTTCGACGGCGCCGGCCGTATCGGCGTGGCCCAGCGCTGGATGGACGGCTTTGACGACATCCCCAGGGGCGACGTGTTTGCGCCCAGCCGCCTGCCTTCGTACGCGCGCACGGACCTGTCGTACAGCCACGTGATCTCGAAGTCGCTGACGCTCACCGCCGTGGTGCGGAACCTGTTCGATCGCGACAGCCGCCTGCCATCTCCCCTCGGCTCGGTGGGCGGCATTCCCGACGACCGCATCAACGCCACCGTGCGCGCGAACTGGAGATTCTGAAACGCGCCTGTCAGGCCGGCACCGCGGCGAAGCGCTGAATCGAAAACGGGGCGATCGGCGTCGACGTGCTTCCGGTGTCGATCAGTTCCGCCATCACGTCGCCAACTCCCGGACCGAGCTGGAAGCCGTGGCCACTGAAGCCGAAAGCGTAATACAGTCCGGGAACGCGCGTGCTGGGCCCCATCACCGGCAGGTCGTCGCTCATGTAACCTTCGATGCCGCTCCAGACCCGGATGATGTTCAGGCGTGACAGCGCGGGCGCCAAGCGGGCCAGCTGGCGGAACTGCGTCAGCGTGTGCTCGGGTTGGACATAGGCGCGCCTGGTGTCGATGTCGGCGGGACCCCGCCCGCAGCCGCCGAACACGATGTTGCCGCGCTTGACCTGGCGGAAGTACAAGCTTTCCTCCAGCAGTTTGGTGGCGACGCCGACCGCCGGCGCGATGGCATAGGGCATCGGTTCGGTCACCGCCATCTGCGGGCCGCGTACCGTCATCGGCGCGGCTTCGTCAAAGGCGGCCGCCATGCGCCCGGCCCATGCTCCGCTGGCGATCAGCAGCGTCGGGGCACGGAAGCTGCGGCCGTCGGCGCAACTGGCGCGGAAATCCACCCCGTCCTTCTCCAGTTCCAGTACCTCGCACTGTTCGACGATCGTGGCTCCCGCGCGTACCGCGGCGCGTGCGAAGGCCGGAGCGGCCAGGCGCGGATTGGCGTGGCCGTCGCGCGGCGACAGCGAGGCGGCCTGCACCTCCGGGCCGAGGAAGGGATAGCGCTTGCGCATCGCCTCGCCGGCGATCAGCTCCAGATCCAGCCCGTAGTGGCGGGCTTCGCGCGCGTAGTCCTCCAGCACCGCCGCTTGCTCCGGGCGGTAGGCCACGCGTAGATGACCGGATTGCAGGAATTCGATGTCTTCGCCGATCAGTTGCGGCAGCTTGCACCAGATATCGAAGGCGCGATTGGCCAGCGGCAGCTGCGGCAGGAAGCGCGCCTGCCGCCGCACATTGCCGAAGTTGACGCCGCTGGCTTGCTGCCCCACCAGCCCTCGTTCAAGCAAGATCACCGACAGGCCGCGCCGGCGCAGGAAAAACGCGGTCGACGCGCCCATCAGGCCACCTCCGACTATCAGGACATCGGCTTGTTGCGGCACGCTCATTGCGGTTCCTCGCGGGTCTGGATCGATAGGGGTTTGACGGGGGCCTGGCCGCGCAGGCGGCCAACCTGCTCCAACGGCACGCCGCAGGCATGGGCGATGACCTCGGCGCCGGCCTGGGCGCAGTAGCGGCCCTGGCAGCGGCCCATGCCGACCCGGCTGAAGGCTTTGGCGCGATTGGCTTCGCTGGCGCCGAATTCGGTGGCGACGCGGCGCAGTTCGCCGGCGCTGATGCATTCGCAGCGGCATACCAGCGCCTCGTCCGGCAAGTCCGCGGCCTGCTGCTTCGGCCACGGGAAGGCGCGCACCAGGCCTTGGCGGAAGCGCTCCATCGTGTAGCGGATGCCGAGCAGGGCGCTACGTCGTTGTTCATGGTCCGGCACCGGACGCCCCAGGTCTTGCAGGATCGCCAGCGCTGCCAGCCGGCCCGCGTTCTCGGCGCCGTCCGCGCCCAGGATGCGGGCGCCGTCTCCCGCCAGGTACACGCCGGGCACCGAACTGCGGCCATCCTCGCTCACTTGCGGAAACCACTGGCGGCCGGCGGCGTCGAAGCGGAATTCGCAGCGCGCCAGGTCGGCCAGCTGGGTCTCCGGCCGCAGGTGGTAGCCCATGGCGACGGCGTCGCCGGCATAGCGGCGTTCGACGCCGCGCCGGTCGCGGATGCGCAGCGCCTGCACGCCGTCGTCCGCGCTGCCTTCGATTTCCAGCGGCGTCACGCCGGACAGCACGGGAACGCCGGCGCGCCGCAGCATGGCGATGAACCGCAGGCCGTTCCACAGCAGCGCGGGACGGGCCAGCAGCTGCGGCAATGCGGCGATCTGGTCGCGCAGCCGGGAGGTGTCGAGCACGGCCGCGATATTCGCGCCGGCCTTCAGGTACTGCATCGCGACCAGGTAGAGCAGCGGACCGGTGCCCACGAAAACCACCTTGCCGCCGATGGCGCAAGCCTGCGACTTGAGCGCGATCTGTGCCGCGCCGAGGCTGTAGGTGCCGGCGTATTGCCAGCCCTTGAGCGGCATCAGGCGGTCGGTGGCGCCGGCGCAGATCAGCAGCGCGTCGTACTGCAGGCGGCTGGTGCCGTGTCGGCTGGCGACGTGCAGATGGCCTTCGCTGACGTTCCAGGCCAGCGTGTCGGGCCGATAGTCGATCCGCTCGCGCAGCGCGTCGAAGCAGCGGTGCAGGGACTGCGCGCGCGTGGCTTCGCTGCCGTACAGCGTGGCGTACGAGCGGGTGAAGTTTTCGGGCTGGCGGCGATAGATCTGGCCGCCGTCGCGCCGGCCTTCGTCGATGACGATGGGCCGAATGCCCGCCGCGCACAAGGCCTCGGCCGCGCGCACGCCGGCAGGTCCGGCGCCGACCACGATTACGCGGGGTTCAGCCATGCCGCCTCCGTATTCCTGGTGATGATGCGCATGCCTTCGGCGATTTCGGTGGAGCAGGCGCGCAGGCGCGCGCCGTCGGCGGTCCATACCCAGCAATCCTGGCAGGCGCCCATCAGGCAGAAACCGGCGCGGCGGCCGTCTCCGAATTCAGAGCTGCGCAGGGAATTGGCGGCGCCCAGCATGGCCACCAGCAGCGTGTCGCCCTGCAGCGCCCTGGCCGGTTCGCCGTCGATGAAGAAGTGGACCGGGGCGCGATCCTGCTCGGCCAGCCGCACGAAGCGCGCGCTCATGCCACCGCCTCGGCGCAGGGCGCTGCATGCTCAAACAGCGCCAGGTCGGCGCCGCTGTGATGGCACAGGATGGTGCCGCCGTGCTCCAGGTGCTGCTGTGGCGGCGGCAGGCGGTTGCAGAGACCGTCGACGCGCACCGCGCAACGCGGCCGGAAGGCGCACAGGGCGCCGCTGTCGGCAGCGGTGTCCGGCGCCAGCGGCGGCAGCGGGTCGGCGCCGCGCGCGCAGACCTGGTCCAGCCAGCCCTGGCGCAGTTGCGGCACCGATGAAATCAGCAGCTGCGAATACGGATGGAAGGGTGCGTCGGCGGGCGCCGCGCGCGGCCGCGACTCGACCTTCTGGCCGGCGTACAGCACCACGATGTCGTCGCAGATGGCGCGCACGGTGTTGATGTCATGACTGATGAACATATACGATACTTTCAATTCGCGCCGCAGCTCGGCCATCAGGTCGAGGATGGCGGCTGCCACCACCGTGTCCAGCGCCGACGTGATCTCGTCGCACAGGATCAGGTCCGGCTCGGCCGCCAGCGCGCGCGCCAGGTTGATGCGCTGCTTCTGGCCGCCGGACAGCTCGCCCGGCAGGCGGTCGGCGATCGCCGCCGGCAGCTTGACCAGATCGAGCAACTGCAGCACGCGGCGGCGGCGCTGCTCACCGCGCAGGTTGTGATAGAAGGTCAGCGGCCGCGCCAGGATGCCGCCGATGGTGTGGGCCGGATTGAGCGCCGTGTCGGCATTCTGGAATACGAACTGCACCCGCTGGTGCTGCTCGCGGGTGCGTCCGTGCCCGCAGGCGGGCAGCGCGCCGCCGTCGAGCAGCACTTCGCCGCGCGCGCCCGGCACCATGCCGGCCACCACCCGCGCCAGCGTGGTCTTGCCGCAGCCCGATTCGCCGATCACGCCCAGCGTGGCGCCGCGCGCGATGGTCAGGCTGACGTCGTTGATGATGCGCCTGGACGGCAGGCCGCTGGCGTCCGGCGCGCCGTAGCCGGCCACCAGGTTGCGGATTTCCAGCAGCGGCGGCGCCAGCCGGGTCAGCGCGGGCGCCGCGACGCCGATATCGCGTTCGGCCGGCGCGGCGGCGGCCAGCAGGCTTTGGGTGTAGGGATGGGCCGGCGCTTTCAGCACCTGCGGCGTGGCGCCGTTCTCGCGCACCTCGCCGTCGCGCAGCACGACGATGCGGTCGGCCATCTGCGCCACCACGGCCAGGTCGTGCGAGACGTAGACCGCCGTGGTGCCGAGCTGGCGCACCACGTCCTTGAAGGCGCGCAGCACTTCGATCTGGGTGGTGACGTCCAGCGCGGTGGTCGGTTCGTCCAGGATCACCAGCGCCGGGTCGGTAATGAACGCCATGGCGGCCATCACGCGCTGCAGCTGGCCGCCCGAAACCTGGTGCGGATAGCGTTTGCCGATGGTGTCCGGATCCGGCAGCGCCAGCGCGCGGAACAGGTCGACCGCCTTGGCCTCGGCCTGGGCGCGTGCCAGCGTGCCGTGGATGCAGGCGCTTTCCACCACCTGGTCCATCAGCGTGCGCGCGGGATTGAAGGCCGACGAGGCGCTTTGCGCGATGTAGGCGACGGTGCGGCCGCGCAGACCGGCCAGCTGGCGCGCGTCCAGTTCCAGCACCTGCTGCTCGCCGACCCGTATCGAACCGCCGGCGATGCGGCAGCCGCTGCGGGCATAGCCCATCAGCGACAGCGCGATCGTGGTCTTGCCGGAGCCGGACTCTCCGATCAGGGCCAGCACCTCGCCCGGATTCAGCGCGAAGTCCACGTCCTTGACGATGGGGACGTCGAGGCCGGCGTCGTTGCGCGCGACCACGCGCAGGCCGCTCACTTGTACCAATGGTGTCATCGGGATTCCTTGGCGTGGCGCGTGTTGCGCAGGTTATCGATCAGCAGGTTGACGCCGATGGTCAGCGTGGCGATCGCCAGCGCCGGCATCAGCACCGCCGGCGCGCCTTCGCTCAGGCCGCCGATGTTCTCGCGCACCAGCGAACCCCAGTCGGCGTCGGGCGGTTGCACGCCCAGGCTGAGGAAGGACAGGCCGCTCAGCAGCAGCACCGTGAACACGAAGCGCAGGCCGAAGTCGGCCAGCACCGGCCGTATCATATTGGGCAGCACTTCGACGCAGGCGATGTAAGACCTTCCCTCGCCGCGGGCGCGGGCGGCCTGGACGAACTCCATCGCCTGCACGTTGACGGCCAGCGCCCGCGCGATGCGGTAGGCGCCCGGCATGAAGCCCACCGCCGCGGTAACGATCAGCAGCGGCACCGAGGAGCCGAACGAGGCCACCATCATCAGCGCGAACATCTTGCTGGGGATGGAAATGAGCGCGTCGAGCGCGCGGCTCAGCGTGGCGTCGGCCCAGCCGCCGGCGACCGCCGCGTACAGGCCCAGCAGGGTGCCGGTGGCGCTGGCCAGCACCGAGGCGGCCAGCGCCAGCGCCACCGTGTAGCGGGCGCCGTACAGGACGCGGCTCAGCATGTCGCGGCCCAGGTAGTCGGTCCCCAGCGGATACTGCCAGCTGATGCCGCCGAAGACGTCGGGGTCGACGATCTCCGCCGCGTCGTGCGGCGAAATGGATGGACCGCACAGCGTCACCGCCAGCCAGAACAGCACGATGGCCAGGCCGGTCCAGGCCAGCGGCGGCAGCGAAGCCAATGCGGGCAGGCGCGGACGGAACACGCGCGCAAGGCGGGCCGGGGATGGGGGAACAGGGCGCTTCATAGATTGCGTAACCTCGGGTTGGAGACGATTGCACAGATATCGGCCAGCATCACCAGCAGCAGGTAAGCGCCGCAGAAGATCATGGCGCAGGCCTGCACCAGCGGGATGTCGCGGGTGGTGACGGCGTCGATCATCAGGTTGGCGATGCCGGGATAGTTGAAGATGCTCTCGACGATCAGCACCCCGCCCAGCAGATACGACAGGCTGAGGGCGACCGCGTTGGCGATCGGGCCGATCGCGTTCGGCAGCGCGTGCGCCAGCACGATGCGCACCGGCCGCGCGCCTTTCAATCGCGCCATCTCGACGTAAGGCGCGCGCAGCTGATCGATGACGGCTGCGCGTGTCATGCGCGCCATCTGCGCCACGATCACGCAGCACAGCGTGAACACCGGCATCGCATAGGCCGCGAGGAACTGGCCCAGCGTCGCGATGTCGGCGGTGTGCGACAGCGCCGACAGCCAGCGCAGCTTGACCGCGAACAGCAGCACGGCCAGCGTGGCGATCAGGAATTCCGGCACCGACACCAGCGACACCGCCAGCATGTTCATGCCGCGGTCGAACAGCGAGCCGCGGTACATCGCCGAGACGATGCCAAGCAGCAGCGCCAGCGGCACCGAGACGGTGGCGGTGGCGCCGGCCAGCACCAGGGAAGACGGCAGGCGGGTCGCGATCAGCGTGCCGACCGGCTGGCCGTTGACCAGCGAGTTGCCGGCGTCGCCCCGCAGCAGGTGCAGCAGCCAGCGGCCGTAGCGCAGCGGGGCCGGGTCGTCGAGGCCGAATTGCAGGCGCAGTGCGGCCACCGTTTCCGGCGTGGCGGCCTGGCCCAGCGATTCCTCGGCGGCGTCGCCCGGCAGCAGGTTGGTGATGGTGAAGACCACCACCGACACGATCAAGAGCGTCAGCGCCGCCAGCGCCAGGCGGTTGATCAGCAGTTTGGCTATGGTGCGGTTCATCCGGGCCTCAGTGCAGACGGTCTTGCAGTTTGTAGTAGGCGCCGACCAGCGGCAGGAACCAGGCCTTGCCGAAGTAGCCCGGAATCGCCGGCCATTCCAGGCCGCGCCACGGATTGCAATCGCCGCGGCCGGCCATCACCTCGGCCATCTGCTGGCCCATGTGGACCGACATCTGCACGCCGTGGCCGCTGTAGCCCAGCGAATAGAACATGCCCTCATGCTGGCCGGCGCGCGGAAGGCGGTCGGCCGTCATGTCCACCAGGCCCCCCCAGCAGTAGTCGATGGGTGTGCCTTGCAGTTGCGGGAACAGCCGGGTCATGGTGTCTGCCAGGATGGCGCCGCTCTTGGCGTCCGATTTGGGATTGGACAGCGCGAAGCGGGCGCGCCCGCCGAACAGCAGGCGCTGGTCCGGGGTGATGCGGAAGTAGTTGCCGATGTTCTTGGTGGTGACGTAGTTGCGGCGGCCGGGCGCGATGCGGTCCAGCTGCTCCTTGTCCAGCGGCGCGGTGGCGATGATGAAGCTGCCCACTGAAACCAGCCTGCGGCGGAAGTAGGCGAACGGACCGAGGCTGGAGTTGCCGGTGGCCAGAAACACCTGGGCCGCGTCCACCGGGCCGCGCGCGCTGCGGACGCGGAAGCCGCCGGCGATGCGTACGATGTCGTCGACCGGCGCATCCTGGTACAGCTGCGCGCCGGCGCGCACCGCCGCCTCGCCCAGGCCGACCGCGAATTTCCCCATGTGCATCTGAGCGCCCTGGCGCTGCAGCAGGCCGCCGTAAAAGCCGGACGATCCTACCTCGCTGGCCAGTTGCTCCGGCGGCACCAGCTCGATGCCGGGATCTACGCTGGCGCGCAACTGCTCATACACCCGTTGCAGCTTGGCGTAGTGCTCCGGCTTGGCGGCCAGTTTCAGCTTGCCGCAGCGCTGGAAGTCGCAATCGATGTTTTCCTCCCTGATCAATCGCTCGACCGTGTCGACCGCCGCGTCGTAGGCCTGGTAGAAGCTGCGCGCCTGCGGTTCGCCGATGCGGGCGCACAGGTCGGCGTAATCGTGCGCCAGCCCGGTGTTGCACTGGCCGCCGTTGCGGCCGGAGGCTTCGCCGGCAATCCGGCCCGCCTCCAGCAGCACTACCGAGGCGCCGCGCCGTGCCAGCGCCAGCGCCGCCGACAAGCCGGTAAAGCCGCCGCCGACTACCACCACGTCGGCGCGCACGGGCACCTGTCCCTGCGCGGCGCCGGTAAAGGGCGGGGCGGTATCGAGCCAGTACGATTCAAGCTTCATGTTTGCTCCCAGTGGGCGGGCGATTACAGTCCGAGCAGGGCCGGCAGGCCGGACAGGTCCTTGATCTCGTTGTAGCCGTAGTGGGGCGTCGACGGTTCGTGGCCACGGTTGACGAAGACCTTGTTCTTGATGCCCAGGCTGCGCGCGGGCATCAGGTCGTAGCGCAGGCTGGACGACACGTGCAGGATGTCGTCGGGGCTGCAATTCAGGTTGTCGATCATATATTCGAAGGCGGCCAGGCGCGGCTTGTAGGCCTTGGCGTTTTCGGCGGTGAACACCTGATGGAACGGGGCGCCCAGCTTCTCGACGTTCTGCATGATTTGCGCGTTGGCGGCGTTCGAATAGATCACCAGCGGGAATTCCTTGGCCAGCTTGGCCAGCGGCTCCGGTACGTCGGCATGCGGACCCCAGGTCGGCACCGCGTTGTAGTAGCTTTGCGCCTCTGCCTCGGTGACCGGCACGTTCCAGCGCTTGCAGGCGCGGAACAGCGCGTTCTTGACCACCTGCTCATATGGCTTCCATGCGTCGAGCACTTCATCCAGGCGGTAGTCGGCGAACAGCATCACGAATTCGTCCATGCGCTCGGCCGGGACGCGGTCGGCGAAGATTTCTCGCGTCATGTCGGCCATGCGGAAGCGGGTCAGGGTGCCGTAGCAGTCGAAGGTGATGTATTTGGGGCGTAAGATGCTCATCGTTGGTCCTTGAAGGTTAGTGAAGCAGGTTGCACAGCTTGCGTTGGCGTTGTGTTCCGCTGACATTCATTACACCATAGCCCCTGCTGCGCTTTATTCCGTATTGCCGCCTCCTTGAAACAGAAACAACGGTTTTTCCCGACTCCGACAGCATACCTTGCTGCGGCCCCTGCGCGGCGCGGCCGGCGCGACGCCGGTTGTCGCGGTCATGCGGTAACAGCCGTCCGCCAGAGGGAAAACGGCACCCGGCGGCGGTTTTGGCCGGCTAAGCACGATCTACGGCTGAGGCCCGAACTACACAAGCTTGCGCCTCCCGCGGCCATGACGACCGCATTAAATGCTGCGCGTTCGCGCTTAGCATAAGCCATGCAGCTTTCATTCCAGCCGTCTCCCGGCTCACCAATCAGTCTACTAAGGAATTCCGCGATGCCCAGCTTTCATCCCGACCAGGTCCAGGTCCATAGCGCCCACTTCATCGGTGGCCAGTATGTCGCCGCCAGCGCCGCGCTGGAAGTGCGCCGGCCATCCGACAACCGCGCCTACGCCTCCCTGCCGGTAGCCGACGCGGAACTGGTCGACCGCGCGGTGGAGAACGCGTGGCAGGCTTTCAAGACCAGCAATTGGGCGCGCCAGGCGCCGCGCGACCGGGCGCGCGTGCTGCGCCGCTGGGCCGACCTGATCGAGGCCGACGCGGCGCAACTGGCGCCGCTGGAGGCGGTGGGGTCGACCCGTCCGATCGCCAACGCCGCCGCATGGGATATTCCGTTTACGGCCGAAGGCATCCGCTTCTTCGCCGAATTCGCCGATAAGGAGGGCGGCGACGTGGCGGCCACCCGCAGCGACCAGTTCGGCATGACGGTGGCCGAGCCGTATGGCGTGATCGGCGCCATCGCGCCGTGGAATTTCCCGCTGGTGATGGCCTCCTGGAAGATCGCGCCGGCCCTGGCCGCGGGCAACGCCGTGGTGCTGAAGCCGTCGGAACTGACGCCGTTTTCCGTGCTGCGGCTGGCGGAGCTGGCCATTGCGGCCGGCATGCCGCCGGGGATCTTCAATGTGATCCAGGGCGACGGCCGCGTCACCGGCGACGCCCTGGTGCGCCATCCGCGCATCGCCAAGGTGACCTTCACCGGCTCGACCCGCACCGGCAGCGCCATCATGGCCGCCTGCGCGCACAGCGGCACCAAGCCGGTGACCCTGGAACTGGGCGGCAAAAGCCCGCAGCTGGTATTTGCCGACGCGCCGGACCTGGACAAGGTGGCGCGCATGGTGGCCGGCGCCATCGCCGGCAACGCCGGGCAGGTCTGCGTGGCCGGCTCGCGCCTGATCGTGCAGCGCAGCGTGGCCGATCTCGTGGTCGCAGGCATCGCCCAGGCCTTCCAGGCGTTGCGTCCTGGCCACACCTGGGACCAGGACAGCACGCTCTCGCCCATCATCAGTCCGGCCGACGCCCAGCGCATCGACGGCATGGTCCAGCGCAGCGTGCAGGCGGGGGCGCGCATCGCCGCCGGCGGCGCGCTGGCGCCGTTCGGCGGCGAGGGCGCGTTTTACCAGCCGACCATCCTCACCGGCGTCGGCGCCGACATGGAAGCGGTGCGCGACGAGATCTTCGGCCCGGTGCTGACGGTGCAGACCTTCGACGACGACGACGAGGCGCTGGCGTTGGCCGACCATCCAGCGTACGGGCTGGCGGCCGGCGTCCACACCGCCGATATCGGCCGCGTGCTGCGCTGCGTGCGGCAGCTGGAGGCCGGCACGGTGTGGGTCAACCGCTACGGCCGCAGCGACGATTTCGTGCTGCCCACCGGCGGCTTCAAGCGCTCCGGCATGGGCAAGGACCTGGGCCGCCAGGCTTACGAGGCGAACCTGCGGCACAAGACGGTGCTGATCGATTTCGCGCCCGAAAGCGGGGCGTAGGGCGCTCTTGCCTGGGGCGGCGGGCCCGATTCGGCACTGGGCTGGTGCGGGCGGCTGGCATGCAGCAAGGCGTGCTGATTCTGATTCGGAAAACAATTATTTCTGTTTTGTGACAGGGCGATTACAGGATAAACGAGAGATCTGCCCATGTTGTAATCAGTCTCAGTAGACGTTTCATCTAGTACATTCACACCTAACCAGGAGTTTGTCATGTATCCCACCCGTCACCGCACCTTGGCCCTGTTCTTGGCTGCCACCTACCCGCTGGCGGCGCTTGCCGGCGAGGCCGATCCCGCCGCACCGCTGGCTGTCGCAGCCGCCGCAGCCGGTGACGCCGGCGCGGCGGCCTCCGCGGAAACGCAGACCGAGCCCAGAAAACCGGACGTGGTCGAGGTCAGAGGCGCGCGCCAGAACTATCGCGCGCTGTCGGCCACCGGCGCCACCAAGACCGACACGCTGCTCAAGGACCTGCCGCAAAGCGTGCGCGTGCTCACCGCCGACCTGCTCAAGGACGTCGGCGTGACCAACCTGGCCAGCGCCCTCGATCTGACCAGCGGCATTTCCCGCCAGAGCAACCTGGGCGGCCTGTGGGACAGCTATGCGATGCGCGGCTTTACCGGCGACCCCAACTTCGGCTCCGACTACCTGGTCAACGGCTTCAGCTCCAGCCGCGGCTACAACGGCCTGCGCGATTCGGCCAGCACCAACAGCGTCGAAGTGCTGAAAGGGCCGGCCTCGGCGCTGTACGGCCGTGGCGAGCCCGGCGGTACCGTCAACATCACCACCAAGAAGCCGCGCTTCGAGCCGGCCTATATGCTGGAATTGTCGCTCGGCAGTTTCAATACCTGGCGCACGGCGGTCGACCTGACCGGCCCCATCAGCGAGACCGTGGCTTACCGCCTGAACGGCGCCTACGAAAAGGGCGACAGCTTCCGCGACACGGTAAAAACCGAGCGGTCGTTCCTGTCGCCGTCCTTCATCTGGCTGATCGGCGACAGCACCACCCTGTCGTACGAGGTGGAGGCCAGCGAGCAGCGGGTGCCGTTCGACCGCGGCGTGGCGGCGGTCAAAGGCGTACTGGGACTGGTGCCCAACTCGCGCTTCCTGGGCGAACCGGCCGACGGCCCGATCACGGTGAAGTCGCTGGGCCACCAGGTCTTCCTGCAGCATGAGTTCAACGGGGACTGGAAACTGCAATCGGGCCTGTCGTACCGCGACAGTTCGCTCGACGGTTACTCGACCGAGGCCAACAACCTGTTGGCCGACGGCCGCACTTTGCGCCGCCAGCGCCGCTACCGCGACTTCTCGGCGATCGACGTTTCCGGCCGGGTGGAATTGGTGGGGAAATTCAGCACCGGGTCGCTGGTCAACAACATCCTGGTCGGCGCCGACGCCTACCGCTTCAACGACCGCCGCATCCAGCTGCGGCGCAACCCGAGCGCCACCAACGCCTATGCGATCGACATCTACAACCCGGTCTACGGCGGCGTGGCCGATCCTTTGACCCAGTCGATCAACACCAAGGAAGAGCAGCGCGCCCACGCCTTCTATGCGCAGGACCAGATCGACCTGAGCGACCAGTGGAAAGCCTTGCTGGGGGTACGCTCCGACACCTATGACCAGACGGTGACCAACTACCGCCTGAACGTGTCGAACAGCCAGTCGCTGACCGCCACCAGTCCGCGCGCCGGCCTGGTGTATCAACCGATATCGACGATATCGCTGTATGCCACGGCGGCCAAGGGCTTCCGCCCGAACAGCGGCATCAGCATCGACAACAAGGCCTTCCCGGCGGAGGACAGCCGCTCGTACGAGGTCGGCTCCAAGCTGGAAACGGCCGACGGCAAGATCACCGGCACGCTGGCGCTGTACCACATCAAGAAGTCCAATGTGCTGACCACCAATCCGCTCAACACCGATTTCTCGGTGTCCGCCGGCGAGGTAGGCAGCAAGGGCGTGGAGCTGGACCTGTCGGGCGAGATCGCCACTGCCACGCGCCTGTCGGCCGCCTATGCCTACACCGATGCCACCGTCACCAAGGGCGACAACACCATCGTCACCGGCAGCCGCTTCCCCAATGTGCCGAAGCAAAGCGCCACCGTGGTGCTGACCCGTTCCTTCGCGCTGGCCGGCGGCACGGCGTCGCTGGGCGGCGGCTTGAATTATGTCGGCGAGCGGCTGGGCGATGTCGCGGTCTCCAGCAACTTCATGCTGCCCGCCTATACCACGGCCAAGCTGATTTCCTCCTGGTCGCCCAACAAGAAAGTACGCGTCTCGCTGAACGTCGACAACCTGTTCAACAAGAAGTACTACGCCAGCTCGTACAGCCAGGTCTGGGTTTCGCCCGGCATCGAGCGCACCATCACCTTGAATCTGCAGTACAAATTCTAAGCGGAGCTGACATGAAAAAAATCGGAAAATTGATGGTTGCCTGCGCGCTGGCCGCGGGCGTCGCCGGCGGCGTGCAGGCGCACGGCATCTGGTTCGCGCAGCGCGCCACCCAGCTGGCTTTCCTGTACGGCGTCGGCGCCGACGACCTGGATTCGCTCAAGCGCCTGCCGCAGGTGACCTCGGTCGACGGTTACGACGCCGACGGCAAGCCGGTCGCCACCAAGCTCGAACCGGATGGCCGGCTGGTGCTGGTCAACCTGGAAAACCAGCCGGCGGTGGTGGCGGCGGTGCTCGACAACGGCACCTGGAGCAAGACCCCGGACGGCAAGTGGCACAAGAAGGGCAAGGACGAAGTACCGAACGCCGTCGTTGCCGAGCGCACCATCAAATACGCGGTGCACCTGCGCACCGCCGTCAACGCGCCGATCGGAGCGCTGCCGCACCAGACACTGGAGATCGTTCCGGTCGAGTCCAGATTGCCGGCCTTGCTGGGTCAGCCGATCAAGCTGCGCGTGCTGTATCAAGGCAAACCGGTGGCCGGCGCCAAGGTACTGCAGGACTGGCTGAACGACCCCGATGGCGCGCCGGTGCTGAGTGGCGCCGACGGCACCGTCACGCTGAATGTGCGCAACCAGGGTTTGAACGTGATCGTTGCGATCTTTGAGTCGTCGTCCGATCAGCCGGCCAAGTACAACCGCATCGAGCATCTGGCCTCGCTGTCGTTCGTGCTGCCGCACGCACCGGAGTAAAAGGGGCCAGGCGGCGCCGCCTGATCAAGAGCGCCGCATTCCTTAAGGAGCAGCATCATGCAGAAAATTCTGGGCTGGCTGGTATTGAGTGCCGCCGCGCTGGCCGGCGGCCTGGCCGGCGCGCACGGTTCGGCGACGGCCAACCACGGGGGCATCGTCCAGACCTCGGGCGAGACCTGGCTGGAGCTTGTGGTGAAGGGCGATACCCTGCAGCTGTATCTGCAGGACGATGGCGACGATATGCCGACCGCCGGCATCAGCGGCAAACTGACCTTGGTGAAGGGCGCCGCCAGATCGGAGTTCACGCTGAAGCCGGCCGGCGGCAATCTGCTGGAGGCCAAGGCGCCGGGTGCGGTCAAGGGCAGCAAGGTACTGGCCGTGCTGACGCTGGATGACAAGAAGACCAAGGTCAGCACCACCTTCGAGATCAAATAGGAATAGGATGGTTTGTGCGCCAGCGATGGCGCATTTTTTTTGTCTTAATGCTGTATTGAAGCGCCGGATCACAGGTCCAGCACCAGCAGCGCGCCGCGCGCGCGTGAACAGCACGGCGTGAAGCGGTCGATGCAGAACGGCGGCAGACAGCGGTCGCGTTGTTCAGGCTCGCCTTCCAGCACGCCCGTGACGCAGGTGCCGCAGACGCCCTGGCCGCAAGACGACGGAATGACGATGCCGGCATCGGCCAGCGCCGCCAGCGCGGTGACTCCCGCATCGACCCTGACCACGCGTCCGGAACTGGCGATCTTCAGGTCGAACGGTCTGTCGGCGGAGGTGTCGGCGGCTCCGGTCTTGAAATATTCTCGGTGTACCTGCGCGGCTGGCCAGCCATGAACGACCGCGGTCGCGCAGACCGCGTCCATCAGCCGCTCCGGTCCGCAGACGTAGACGTGGCTGCCGGGAGTGCTGCTGGCCAGCAGCGCATCCAGGTCCAGGCGGCCGGGAGGGAAATGCCAGTGCACGCGCTGGCGGAAGCCGGAACCGCGCAACTCCGTGCGGAATGCCGCATGGTCCTCGGCGCGGCAGCAATAGTGCAGCTCGAAGCTGGCGCCTTGCGCCGCGAGGTGGCGCGCCATGCACAGGATGGGCGTGATGCCGATGCCGCCGGCGATCAGGATCGAATGGGCGGCGTCGGCGGCCAGGGGAAAGTGATTGCGTGGCGGGCCGACGGTCAGCATGTCGCCTTGGTCCAGCGCGTGCATGGCCAGCGAGCCGCCGAGGGAGTCCGCGCAGCGCAGTACGGCGATCCGGTAGCGATAGCGGTCGGACGGATCGCCGCACAGCGAGTATTGACGCACCAAGCCGCCGGGAAGAAAGACGTCGATGTGGGCGCCGGGAGTGAATTCCGGCAGTCGCCCGCCATCCGGGGCGCTGAGTTGAAAACTGCGTATGCCTGCCGCTTCCGCCGCCTTCCGATCCACCCGCAGCTGCAATCGGGACGGCGTGCGGCGGCTGTGCAGATAGCTTAGCGTGCCGGCCCAGGCCAGCAGCGGGATGGACATGGCGCCCAGGAACAGCAGCAGCTGGCCGGCCAGGCCACCCACCCAGCCGTAGTGTATGGCCAGCGCCCACAGATAAATCGTGTGGCCGGCCGGGTTGGCGTTGTAGGGGATCTGCTTGATTAGCGCGCCGCTGGCGGGGTCGAAATACAGATAGCTGTTGGCGTTGGGATGGGGGGCGTCGCGCGCCACCAGCTCCATCACCACCGGCTGGCCCGGCGCCTGCGGCAACCGCAGCTGGGCCTTTTGCAATGGCGGCGACAGCCGCAGCGCGTTCCGCCACATGGCGTCGATCGAGGGCGCGCTTGCGGTGGGGGCCGCGGCACGGGGCGGCGATACGCTGGAGATATCGATCGCGCGAGCCGCCCAGCCAAAGGCTTGCGGCACGCCGGTCAGCGCGCAGACCAGCAGCACTGGCGCGGCGTACATGCCGGCGGTGCGATGCAGCTGCAACTGCCAGGCGCGTCCCCGCAAGCCGGAGTCCATGCGCCAGCCGCGCTTCAGCTGCCGCAGGCTGGCGGGCCGCCACAGCCACAGACCGCCCAACGCCATCGCACCGCCCAGCAGCAGCGCCATGCCGCCTGCCGCCAGCTCGCCGCCAGGCAGGTATCCGAAGATATGCAGGCGCGCCAAAGTGCCAAACAGGCCGCCATACATTTGCTGGCTGCCCAGCACCCGGGCGTTGCATGGATCGACATAGATCCAGCGGTCGTCGCCGAGCCGCACTTTGACGCTGGTGCGTCCGTCGCCGGCGATGCGGATCGTTCCGGGCGCGCCGCCATGCGGGTTGGCCTGCCGCGCGGCCGCCAACAGCGCATCCAGCGGCAACGACGCGGCGCAGGGTGCGACCCGCAGCAGATCGGCACTGACCAGCGGTTCGAGTTGCGGCCGGAATACCATGCCGGCTCCGGTCACGCCCACCATCACGAACAGCGCACCGAAGGTCAACCCGCTCCAGCGGTGCAGTGGCAGCAGTCCGCGCTTCATGGCATCACGACGGCCGGAACAGCTTTTCGTGGAAGCCGGTGACCTTGACGGTGATGGTCACCGGCTGCGCTCCCTTGTTGCGCCAGAACCAGCCGTGGATGCCGTCGAAGCCGGCGGTGAATGCGCCTTGCGCGGCACTCTGCTGCGCCACCTTCCAGTAGGTGGTGAACTCCCCCGGCTTCGCATGTTCCGGTTCGCCGTGCATGTCGGATTTGACCGGGCCGCCGTCGCTGGACCAGCTGAACACGAAGTGCTCGCCCTTGCGCATCAGCGCCTTGACTTCGGCCCCCTGGCCCGGCTGCAGCGTCACGCGCATCTCGTCGGAACGCAGCGGCATGGCGCTGCCGCTTACCGGGCCTGCCTGCGTGGCCGCAGCCTGCGTGGCGCCGGACGCGGGAACCGGCAGCACCTCGGCCGTCTTGCGGGCGCCGCCATACAGCTTGGTCAGTCCCAGCGCGCCGCCGGCGCCCAATGGATCGATGCCGTATTCGGCCGGCAGTACCGCCACGGTCAGGATCAGGGCGGCGACGGCGAGCGCGACGCCGGTTGCCTTGCCCAGTTGCTGCAGCGTGGGCAGGGATGCGGTTTCATAGGTGGTGATCATGCTGGTCTCCTTGTTCATACGGTCGCGTAACCGGTCAGTTGATAGCCCATCAGGACGAAGCCGGCGATCATCAGCACCACGTTGGCGTTGAAGGCCTGGCGCCGGAAGGACGCGCTGCGGCGCCAATATCCCATCGCGATCAGGATGCTGCTCAGCGCCAGCATCTGCCCGATCTCGACGCCGATATTGAACGACAGGATGTTGGGCACCAGCCCCTCCTGCGACAGCGTCAGCTCCTGCAATTTGGTGGCCAGGCCAAAGCCGTGGAACAGGCCGAAGATCAGCACCGCGGCCTTGGTGTTGGGCTGGAATCCCAGCAGCCGTTCCAGCGCCCCCATGTTGTCGAGCGCCTTGTACACCACCGAAAAGCCGATGATGGCGTCCACCAGATAGGGGTTGATGTGGGTGCCGCTCAATACGCCCGACAGCAGCGTGATGCTGTGGCCCAGCGCGAACAGCGTGACGTAGGCGCCGACATCCTTGAGCCGATACAGGAAGAAGATCACGCCGACCAGGAACAGCAGGTGGTCGTAGCCGGTCACCATGTGCTTGGCGCCCAGGTAGATGAAGGGCAGGATCTGCATCCCGCTGGTCTGCTCCAGGTAAGCCTTGTCGTCCTCGGCCACGCCATGCGCCATGCCGTCGCCGGCCGCCAGCGCCATCAGGATGGTCAGGGCCGGCAGCAGGGCCGGGCGGCAGCGCATCAGCGCCGCGGAAAGGTGATGTCGCATGATGGTCCTTGAAGAGGTGTCAGGCGTCCAGCCAGACCTGCTCGGCGCAGGTATAGCCCATGAAGGCGCCCAGTGGATGGGAGGTGGCGCCGCGCACGGCGGTGCTGATCCCTTCCAGGTTGTTGATGAACAGCGGGATGCCGACGCCGCATTTTTCATGCACCAGCACCTGCATGTCGGCGTAGAACTGACGGCGTTTGGTGTCGTCGGTTTCGGCCCGCGCCAGGATCAGCAGCTGGTCGAACTGCTCGTTCTTCCAGCCCGACTCGTTCCATAGCGCGTCCGACTTGAAGAACTGCGTAAACAACATGTCGGCGCTGGGGCGGGCATTGGTGTTGCCGAAGCCGATGGGCGATTTCATCCAGTGATTGGACCAGTAGCCGTCGGCGGACACCCGTTTGACGGCCAGGTTCAAACCGGCCTTTTGCGCCGACTGCTGCAGCAGCATGGCCATGTCCACCGAGCCGGAGGCGGCCACCGAGGCCACCACCGGCAAGGTCAAGCCCAGCGCACCGGCGCGCCGCAGGTGGAATTTGGCCCGTTCCGGATCGTAGGGGCGTTGCGGCAGGCCGGCGAAGTAAAAGCGGTGGGACGGCGCGATCGGCTGGTCGTTGCCGATCACGGCGTAGCCGCGGAAGGCGGCGCGCTTCATCTGTTCGCGGTCGATCAGGTACTTCATGCCCAGCGTGAAATCGGGACTGCGGCCCAGGCCTGCGGTCTGGCGGATGATCAGGTCCGTGTACAGGCCGCCCTGGCTGTCCAGCACCGCGTATCCGGGCTCGCCCTTGATACGTTTGGTCGAGCGTGGATTGACTTCGTTCACCCAGTGCACGTCACCCGACAGCAACGCGTTGATGCGCGCCGATTCGTCCGGGATGCCGAACAGCGATACCTGGTCCAGGTAGGGCAGGCCGGGCTTCCAGTAATGTTCGTTGCGGATGCCGATGGTGCGTACGCCCGGCGTGAACTCCTTGCACTTGAAGGCGCCGGTGCCGTTGGCCGTGGCGAAGTTGGTGGTGCCGTCCGGGATGATGACGAAGTGGGAGGTCGCCAGCATCACCGGCAGGTCGGCATTGGCGCCCTTGAGCGTGATCTCCACCGTCAACGGCCCTGTCGCGCGCACGCTGTCGAATTGCTGTGCCACGCCGCGCACTTTGGACGCGACCGCCGGATCGCTGTGGCGGTTCAGCGAATACACCACGTCGGCCGAGGTCAACTCTCTGCCGTCGTGGAAATGGATGCCCTTGCGCAGGCGGACGGTCCAGGTGATGGCGTCGTCGGTGACGATCTCCTCGGCCAGCACCATCTGCGCCGCCAGCTGGCTATCGAGCGATGTCAGGCCGTTGTAGAACATGTGGGCGCGCAGGTAGTCGGTCGACAGCGCGCCCTTGGCCGGGTCCAGTGTGTCGGCATTGGAGCTGGACTGGGTGGCGATGGTCAGCATGCCGCCCCGGCGCGGCTGCTGGCCCGCCTGCAGCACGCCGCTGGCCGGCAACAGCAGAGCACCGGCGGCGCCGCGCAACAACGTACGGCGCTGCGGGGACGGGCAAGCGGCCGCTGGCGCGGGATACTCGGATTTCATCAGATATGCCTCCAGCCTGTTTCAATAACTTCATTACATCATAAACAGCCATGGCGGTTGTGGCGTTTGCGGCGCCATGCAGCGCACAAATGGCGGTTTTTCCGGCCCGCTTCAGCATAGTTTGCCGACCGTAGAATATGCTGAGCTACGGCGAACTTTACTGCCCAAACATCGCCTGCGGGGCCCAACTAAGCAGAAAAAACCAGTCTCCGTCCTTACAATGACCTGGTGGCCAACCCGCTCCCGCAAGGCGACGGGCGGCCCTCGGGGAGTATTCTATAACCAGATAAATGGGCAGGACACGCATGATGGACCACACCAGTATTCACAATCCCGCCCTGTGGGCGCACAAGCAGGCCGCACCGGCGGCCGCCAATCCGGCCGGCCAGGCGATCCGCTCGCGCATCGCGGTCATCGATGTGCTGCGCGGCCTGGTCATGTTGATCATGTTGTTCGATCATGTGCGCGAGACGCTGTACCTGCACATGCAGGTCACCGACCCGATGACGGTCGCCGCCACCGAGCCGGCCTTGTTCTTCACCCGCATGGCGGCGCACTTCTGCGCGCCGATGTTCGTCTTCGTCACCGGCCTGTCGGCCTGGTTGTACGCCCATCCGGCGGCCGGTCCGCGCAATGCGACCGGCTTCCTGGTCAAGCGCGGCCTGCTGCTGGTGGGCTTGGAACTGGTGGTGGTCAACTTCGCCTGGGCCGGCCAGTTCCCGCCGCCGGTGCTGTATTTGCAGGTGATCTGGGTGATCGGGCTGGCGATGATCGTTTTGGCGCTGCTGCACCGGTTGCCGCTCCAGTTGCTGGGGGCGGCCGGCCTGCTGATCGTGTTCGGCCACAATGCGCTGACCTGGATCAGTTTTGAACCGGGCAGCATCGCCTACGATGCCTGGACCATCCTGCTGCATCGCGGCTTCCTGGTGGCCGACGGCGCGGTCAAGCTGAAGGTGACGTATCCGCTGCTGCCGTGGGTGGGCGTGATCCTGCTCGGCTACGCCGCCGGCCCGCTGTACGCGAAGGCGATGGATCCGCAGCGCCGCCGGCAGTTGTTGCTGATGCTGGGCGCGGCGTCGCTGCTGTTGCTGGCGGTGCTGCGCGGCTTTAACATCTATGGCGAGGAACTGCCCTGGGTGCATGGCGCGACCGCCGTACAGACGGTCATGTCCTTCTTTAACTTCACCAAATACCCGCCGTCGCTGGACTTCCTGCTGATGACGATCGGCACCGGCATGCTGGCCCTGGCCGTGATGGAACCGCTGGAAAACTGGTTCACGCGCGCCTGCGCGACCTTCGGCGGCGCGCCGATGTTCTACTACCTGCTGCACCTGTACCTGCTGCTGGCGCTGCAGCATGTGCTGGTGGCGCTGTTCGGCGCCAACCATGGCGCGCGCTTCGGTGTCGACCAGCTATGGCCGGTGTGGGTGGTGGCGCTGGCCTTGATGCCGGTGTTGTATGTGCCTTGCCGCGCCTTCGCCAATTTCAAGCGGACTTCGAATCAGGCATGGGTACGTTATTTCTAAGGGTGCTGCTGCTGGGCGCCGTGCTGCCGGCGGCCGCGACGGAGGACACCGACATGGTCGGCGCCGGACGCTGGGAGATCAATCTCGGCGCGGCGCAGGAACTGCACGCCGGCAGCCGCGAACGCGCGCTGCCGGCGATCGATGTCAGCCATGGCCTGTCCGACCATCTGCAGCTGCTGCTGGCCCAGCCCTTCATCAATGCCAGCCAGGGCGGGGAGAGCGCAAAATCGGGCCTGGGCGCCGCCACCGCCGGCGTGAAATGGCGCTGGCTGGATGCGCCCGAGGCGGGCTACGCCCTGGGCTGGTATCCGCGCTTCACCTGGACGCCATCCGGCACGTCGGCCGCGCGCGGCGTGGCGCCACAGGGACACAGCCTGCTGCTTCCGCTGCTGGCGGGTTTTCGCAGCGGCGACGCCGGCCTGTTCGCCGAAGTGGGCCGCAACCTGGTGCAGCGCGGTCCGGACGAATGGCGCGCGGGCGTCAAGGTGATGCGGCAGTGCCTGCCGCAACTGGAGTGCCGCATCGAACTCGATCACTCGCGGGCCGCCGGCACGCGCGGTCAGACCCTGCTGAGCGCCGGCGGCAAGTGGAGCCTGGGTGCGGACCTGCTGTTGCAGGCCAGCGCCGGACGCGATATCGCCGGCGAGCGCGAAGCGCGGCGCCGGCTGGTGTTGTATCTGGGAGTGCAGCTGCAGCGTTAAGCGGGTGCGTGCTCGGTCACGACCCAGAACTTGCTGGCCGCTTCCACGATCTCGAAAATTCCCTCGAATCCCGGCGTGATGACGCCGCTGTCGCCGGGCCCGAAATGGCGGGACTGGCTGCCGTCCGGCGCCGAGACGATCACGTGGCCGCTGATGATGTGGAAGAATTCATGCTTGTCGGCCGCCAGTGCGATACGGTAGGAGCCGGTCTCGGCCTGCCAGGTGCCGGCACGCACGCCGTGCAGCTGGTTGGCGAAATATTCCCGCGCGGTGCGTTTCGGATTGCCTTTGATGCGGCGTTCGGGGTCCGGATACTGGACCGTGGTCTCGGGCGCGATGTCGTGGAAGTGCACGATGGTGGGATGGGTCATGGGTTTTCCTTTGGTTGATGGAGAGTCAGGTCAGCAGGCGGCCGAGGCGCACCACGGTCACGCCGGCGCGCAGCTGGCGTAGCGACGGCATCACCAGCACGCAATTGGGATAGGGCGTTCGCACCGTCTCGCCCTGGTTCCAGCCGATGACGGTGCCGGCCTCGGGGAAGGTCTCCAGGCCGGTGTAGTGGGCGGCGAAGCGGAAGTCGGAGCCGCTGGCCACCACCGCGTCCGTAACGCGCACCACGTGGCGCTGCTCGGGATGCGGCTTGAGCCAGCCGTGCGGGACATCGCCGAGGTCGATATTGCCGCACAAGAGCAGGAAGCGCGCGCAGCTGTTTTTGGCCACGGTGACGGCCTGCGCTTCCCAATGCTGGCCGCATTCGATCAGCAGCGCATTGCGCGGGCTTCCCGCTTGGCCGAAGGCGCCATAGTCGCGCAGGCGGCAGCCTTCCTGGTGGCCGGCGTCGCTGATGATGTAGGACGGCACGCCCAGGCGCTGGGCCATGGCGATGCCTTTGTCCAGCGGCCCGCACACGTTCAGCGGCGCGCAGCGTTCGTGCATCGAGTGCAGGTCCAGCAGGAAGTCCACCGTGTCGACCAGCGGCCGCATCGCGCGCGCGCGGCGCAGTTCAACGCTGTCCAGTTCCAGGTTGTCCAGGATGGCGGGCTGCCAGACGCGGTTGAGATCCTGGTCGACGAAGCGCGAGGCGTCGGGCCGCTCGGGGTCCCAGCGCCGGTAGGCGTCCACGTTGGCGAAAGACAGCGTGATGCGGCCACGGCGCGGGCGCAGCCCGCCGTCCAGCAGGGCCTTGACCGCGATCGCGCCGCACACCTCGTTGCCGTGGGTGAGGGCGTTGATCATGGTATGGCAACCGGGCTTGCCGCTGTCGAAGGTGTAGACGTAGGGGATGCCGGTGTTGCCTTTGGCGTAGGCCGACAAATCGGGGAATTCGACTTCGATCGGATAGGTTTCCAGTGTCATGCTTGCAGTCCGCCCATGCAGAGATATTTGGTGTGCATATAGTCTTCCAGGCCGTAGCGCGAGCCTTCCCGGCCATAGCCGGATTCCTTGACGCCGCCGAACGGCGCCGCCTCCGCCGCCAGCGCGCCCTCGTTGATGCCGACGATGCCGGTTTCCAGCCGGTCGGCCACGCGCCACACGCGGGCGATGTCGCGTGCGTAGAAATAGGCCGCCAGCCCGAAAGGCGTGTGGTTGGCCTGCGCCACCACGTCGGCCTCGGTGTGGAAGCGGAACAGCGGCACCACCGGGCCGAAGGTCTCTTCCTGCGCCAGCTGCATGCGCGGGCTGGCCTCGCCCAGCACGGTGGGCGCGTAGTAGGTGGGGCCGTCCGCGCCGGGCGGATGCAACTGTTCGCCGCCGCACATCAGCACCGCGCCGTGCGACAGGGCGTCGGCGACGTGGGCCTGGATCTTGTCCAGCGCGCGGCGGTTGATCATGGGGCCGATCTGCGACGAGGGATCGGCGGCGGGGCCGACCTTCAGCGCCGCCACGCGGGCGGTGAGCCGCTCGGCAAAGCGCTGGTAGACGGCGTCCTGCACGTAGACCCGGTTCGGGCTGACGCAGGTCTGGCCGCCGTTGCGGAACTTGGCCGCCATCAGGCCGTCGACGGCGGCATCCAGGTCGGCGTCGTCGAACACGATGAAGGGCGCGTTGCCGCCCAGTTCCAGCGACAGTTTTTTCAGCGTGGCGGCCGAATCGCGCGCCAGGCTTTTGCCGACCGCGGTGGAGCCGGTGAAGGTGATCTTGCGCACGCGCGCGTCGGCCAGCCAGACCCCGACCACGGCCGGGGTGCGCGCGCGCGAGGCCGTCACGATGTTCAGCACTCCCGGCGGAATGCCCGCCTCGTGGGCCAGGCTGACCAGTGCCAGCGCGGTCAACGGCGTGTCCTCCGCCGGCTTGGCGACCACCGTGCAGCCGGCCGCGAGGGCCGGCGCGATCTTGCGGGCGATCATCGCCAGCGGGAAGTTCCAGGGCGTGATGGCGGCCACCACGCCGACCGCTTCCTTGACCACGATCAGCTTCTTGCCGCGCACCGGTTCCGGGATCACGTCGCCGTAGCAGCGCACCGCCTCTTCGGCAAACCATTCGACGTAGGAAGCGCCGTACAGCACTTCGCCGCGTGCCTCGGCCAGCGGCTTGCCCTGTTCGCGCGAGATGAGGCGCGCCAGGTCGTCGGCATTGGCGATGATCAGCGCGTGCCAGCGCTTGAGCAGCTGGGCGCGATCGCGCGCGCTGCGGGCGCGCCAGCCCTCGAAGGCCGCCACGGCGGCATCGACGGCGGCGGCGGCATCGGCCTCGCCGCTGTCCGGCACTGTGGTAAAGGCGATGCCGTCGGCCGGGTCGCAGACCTCATAGGCGAGGGCGTCGCTGCCGGCGCACCAGACGCCGGCAATGTAGTTGGCGCCGCAAAGCAGGGCGGCGCGGGTCAGGGTCAGTGGCATGGCGCCTCCGGCATCGATGCGATCACGGCGGCCACGGCCTGGCCCAGCTCCGTGGTCGAGGCCTGGCCGCCCAGGTCGGGCGTGTGCGGGCCGTTCAGCAGCACGGTTTCGATCGCGGCGACGATGGCGTCGTGCGCGGCGCGGCAGGCGGCGTCGCCCTGGCCGAGGAAGTCCAGCATCAGCGCGCCGGACCAGATCATGGCGATCGGGTTGGCGATGTTCTTGCCGTAGATGTCGGGCGCCGAGCCGTGTACCGGCTCGAACAGCGAGGGAAAGCTGCGTTCGGGATTCAGGTTGGCCGACGGCGCCAGGCCGATGGTGCCGGTGCAGGCCGGACCGAGGTCGGACAGGATGTCGCCGAACAGGTTGGAGGCCACCACCACGTCGAAGCGCTGCGGCTGCAGCACGAAACGGGCGCACAGGATGTCGATGTGCTGCTTGTCCCAGGCCACGTCCGGATAGTGTCCGGCCATGTCGGCGGCGCGCCCATCCCACCACGGCATGCTGATCGAGATGCCGTTGCTCTTGGTGGCGACGGTGACGTGCTTGCGCTTGCGTCGTTGGGCCAGGTCGAAGGCGAAGCGCAGCACCCGGTCGGTGCCGTGGCGCGAGAACACCGCCTGCTGCATCACCACTTCGCGCGGCGTGCCTTCGAAACTGATGCCGCCGACCGACGAGTATTCGCCTTCGGTGTTTTCGCGCACGATGACGAAGTCGATGTCGCCGGCCCGGCGTCCGGCCAGCGGGCAGGGCACGCCCTCGAACAGGCGCGCCGGGCGCAGGTTGATGTACTGGTCGAATTCGCGCCGGAACTTCAGCAGCGATCCCCACAGCGATATGTGGTCGGGCACCGCGTCCGGCCAGCCGGCCGCGCCGAAGTAGATCGCGTCCATGGCGGACAGTTGCTGCTTCCAGTCGTCCGGCATCATCTGGCCGGTGCGGGCGTAGTAGTCGCAGCTGGCCCATTCGATATGGGTGTAGCGCAGGGCGATGCCGAAACGGGCGGCCGCCGCGTTCAGCGCGCGCAGGCCCTCGGGCATGACTTCCTTGCCGATGCCGTCACCCGCGATGACGGCGATATGAAAAGTTTGGCTCATGTGTGTGGTCGGTCAGTGATTGCCGGGCGGCGGACGCCGGCCGGGAACTGCTGAGACCATGGTAGTGGAGGAAGGCTGGCGGGTGACGCGGAATTGGGGCGGGACGACGGGTGGGAAATTGCGAATTTCGCGCGGCGGCGGCAGATTGTGCCGCGCCGCCGGGATGCTGGTCAGCTGTTCTGGGTGAACAGCTTTTCGACCGGGTAATAACCCTTGGTGAAGGGCGACTTGATGACGATGTAGCTGAAGTATTTTTCGATGCCGATGTGCTGGTCCAGCAAGCCCTCGATGATGGTCTGGTAGTGCACCACGCCGGTGGTGACGAACTTCAGCAGGTAGTCGAAGCCGCCGCTGACCAGATGGCATTCGACCACCTCATCGATCTTGCGCACCGCGGCCTCGAACTTGACGAAGTCTTCGCGGCGGTGGTCCGACAGCGTGACCTGGGTGAACACCAGCTGCACGTTGCCGATCTTTTCCAGTTCGATGTGGGCGCCATAGCCGGTCACGTAGCCGGCTTTTTCCAGCCGCTTGACGCGGATCAGGCAGGGACTGGGCGACAAGCCGACCGCATCGGCCAGGTCGACGTTCGCGATCCTGCCGCTTTGCTGCAGGTGAGACAGGATGCGGATATCGATCCTGTCCAGTTTGAAAGCACCTTCTAACATAAGCTCCCTTGCCCGATGCGCCACAATGATGCGGCGCCCGGGGTGATTGTAGCATGGTGGTAATGCCTTACAAGGCCCCTGCGCGGCGCCGCGGTGGCGCGCTTACGACAACGCCTGGCGCACCTCGGGCTGGGCCAGCACCTGGTCCAGCGTGGCGCGCAAGCGTGCGAACAGCAGCGTGAATTCATCGGCGGTGTAGCACAGCGCGGGGGCAAAGCCGAGGATGTTGTCGCCGAAGGCGCGGAACACCAGCTGCTGATCGTAGGCCGCGCGCGCCACCCGCTCGTGCAGCTTCAGCTCCGCCGCGAACTGGCGCTTGCTGTGCTTGTCGGCCACCAGTTCCAGCGCGCCCAGCAGGCCGCGGCTGCGGGCGTCGCCCACCAGCGGATGCGCCAGCAGGTCGCGCAGGCCCTGTTCGAATTGCGGCGCGCGCGCCACGCCGTTGGCCAGCAGGCCGCCTTCGTGGTACAGGCGCAGCACCTCCAGCCCGATGGCGGCGCTGACCGGATGGCCTGAATAGGTCTGGCCATGGCCGACCGCCAGCTCCGGTCCGGCGCCGTCGGCGATGGCCTGGTAGATCCGGTCCGACATCATCAACGCGCCCATCGGCGCATAGCCGGCGGTCAGGCCTTTGGCCAGCGTCATCATGTCGGGCTGCACGCCCTCGGCTTCGCAGGCGAACAGCGGTCCGGTGCGGCCAAAGCCGGTGATCACTTCGTCGACCACGAACAGGATGCCCAGTTCGCGGCAGGTATCGGCCATGGCCTTGAGCCAGCCGCGCGGCGGCACGATGACGCCGCCGGAACCCTGGATCGGCTCGCAGAAGAAGGCGGCGACGCGCTCGGCGCCCAGTTCCGCCACCTTGGCGCGCAGCGCCGCGACGGAGGCCGCGATCAAGGCCTGCGGGTCGTCGCCCAGCGGACTACGGTAGGCATAGGGCGAGGGCAGGTAGTGCTGGTTCGCCTGCGGCAGGTTGAAATGGCGATGAAACACCGGCAGCGCGGTCAGTCCGGCGCCCACCGAGGACGAGCCGTGATAGCCGCGCTGCAGCGAGATGAACTGGGTGCGCCGCTCCTGGCCCAGCGCGTTGTAGTAATAGCTGATGTAGCGCAGCGCGCTGTCGACGGCGTCCGATCCGCCCAGCGTGAAGTAGACGTGGCGCAGCGAGGCCGGCGCCAGTTCGACCAGCCGGGCGGCCAGGCGGATGGCCGGCTCGGAGCTGTAGCCGAAGTAGCCGGTGGCGTAGGGCAGGCGCCGCATCTGTTCATTGGCTGCCTGGACGATGCTTTCGTGGCCGTATCCGGTGTTGACGCACCACAAGCCGGAGAAGGCGTCCAGCAGTTCCCGGCCGGCGTCGTCGCGCAGGTAGACGCCATGGGCGGCCGCCAGCACGGCGGCGCCGCGCTGTTCATGTTGACGGAAGTTGCTGACGGGGTGAATCAGGAATTGTCGATCGAGGTCGACGAGGGAGGTGTTGGGCATGATGACGATCCGTGTAATGGTCTGTCACCATCTTAGGACCGTTGCCGCAGCCAGTGCTGGCGATTGTCGTCGGCGCAGCGCATCGAAATTGCGAATTTCCGGCGACGGCGGCAGATTGTGCTGCGCCTCAGTAGCCGCGCGAGCGCTCGACCAGGCCTTCCAGCGCTTGACCGCGATGATGGCGCAGCAGATTGTCCAGCACCACCGTCACCGCCGTTTCCGGCTGCGTCATGCTGGCGATGTGCGGCGTCAGCACGATGGCGGGATGCTCCCAGAAGGGATGGTCGGCAGGCGGCGGCTCCGGCTCGCACACGTCCAGCACCGCCTGCGCCAGTTGGCCGTCGTTCAGCGCGTCCAGCAGATCCTGCTGCACCAGGTGGCCGCCGCGGCCCACGTGCACCAGCGCGGCGCCGCGCGGCAGCGCATCGAACAGGGCCCGGTTCAGGATGTTGCGGGTGTCGGCCGTCAGCGGCAGCAGGCAGACCAGGATGTCGCAGCGGGCCAGGAAGTCCCGCAGCGCGGCGGCGCCGGCGTGGCAGGCCACGCCGTCGAGCGCGCGCGCCGAGCGGCTCCAGCCGGCGCAGTCAAAGCCCAGCCGCACCAGCTGCGCCAGCGCGGCCTGCGCCAGCACGCCCAGTCCCAGCACGCCCACGCGGCAGGCCGACGCGGGACGCACCCGCAACGCGCGCCACGCGTGCTTGCGCTGCTGCGCCGCATACGTGGCCCATTGGCGATGGATGGCCAGCACCGCCAGCGTCACATACTCGGCCATGCCGGCGGCGATGCCAGGTTCGACCATGCGCACCAGCGGCAGCTCCGGCGGCAGCGCGGCCAGGTCGAACTGGTCGATGCCTGCGCCGACCGAAAAGATCAGCTCCAGCCGGGGAAAGGCGCCAAGGTCGTCGGGCGGCAGCCAGGCCGCCAGGTAGCGTACCTTGGCCGGATCGCCGACGTCGGGCCAGATACGGAAGTCCAGCTGCGGCGCGTGGCGGGCGAACAGGCGCGCCCACTCGGCGCCGCGCTGCGGATCGGCCTTGTACAGGAAGGTGCCCGCCGGCAGTTCGGACCAGCGCATGCTCAACCCAGCGCCTGGTTGATGATGGCGAACTGGCGCAAGCCGTGATCGGGCAGCGGCGCGTCGCCGCGCACCATGGCCACCACGCTGTCGACCTGCACCAGCCCCAGTTCGGTCAACCACGGGCCGAGGCCGCTGCTGCCGCTGACGTCGATGCGCAGGAAGGCGCCGCCGTAGGTGCCGGTCCAGTGGCTGATCAGCGCCTTGGCCCGTTCGATGTCGGGCGCGATCACCGGGCCGATGGCGTAGCCGTGGCCGAAGCGGCGCAGCATGGCGCAGCCGATCACTTCGTCATAGCGGTCGATCACCACGCCCTCGGCCACGTCCTGCAGCGCGGCCATGACCGTGGCGCGCGGCATGCCCGTGGCGCGGGCGCCCAGCGCCGCCAGCTTGGCGGCATCGCGCGAGCCGAGTGGACGGATGCGCTCCCCAGGCTGCAACGGCATCAGCGGCGACTTGAACACGGTGCCCTGGTGCTGATGAATCTCGCCGATCTGCTGGAAGCCAATGCGGGCATACAGGTCCCTGCCGGCGGCGGTGGCGTGCAGCAGCACGTTGCGGCTGCCCAGTTCCGCCATCACCATTGCCATCAGCTTGCGGCCTATGCCTTTTCCTTGCCACGCGCCGGCAACGATGACCATGCCGATCGAGGCGAATTCGGTGCCGTGGCTCCAGCACAGGGCCGTGCCGATCAGACCTTCGTCGTTTTCAGCCACATAGCCGGCCCCCAGGCGTTGAATGAAGGCCCAGTCCTCCAGCCGGTGCGGCCAGCGCACCGACAGCGACAGGCGGTGCGCCGCGTCGAGGTCTTGCTCGGTCATGCGGCGGTAGCGCACCGCGGTTCCGGTTTGTGGATCACTCACATTTCCTCCGTGCTTCAGCAGTGTTGGTGGTTGCAGCGTGCAGCCATGCTAACCCAGCCGCGGCGGGGCGCGCCAGCACCGAAGTAAGAACGCAAGGAAGTCGCAAGCGCGCCAGCCGTTTCGGCACAAAGTGCTGTCGGGGCATCGCTTTTTTCGCATCCCTGTCGAGTAGCATCGCGACGCGAAAAAGCGCTTGACCTTACCAGGGGGGCAACGTTTACAGTGGAGCGCACTCTCTCCCTCGACTTTTGAATTGGAATCAACATGCAACGATTGCACTCCCTGGCGCTGGGCGCCTTGCTGGCCGTCTCCACGCTGGCCAGTTTGCCGGCATCGGCTCACGCCACCTTGCAGGCCTCCTTGCCGGCGGCGGACGCCGTGCTGCCGCAGGCGCCGCAGCAGGTCCAGCTGACCTTTAACGAAAAAGTCGAACCCGCTTTCAGTTCCATCGCGCTGCAGGACGAGACCGGCAAAGTCGTCCCCACCGACAAGGCGCAGACCGATGCCGCCCATCCGGCACAAATGACGCTGGCGCTGCCGGCATTGAAATCCGGCCGTTACATCGTGCGCTGGGTGGCGGTGGGACCGGATGGTCATCGCCGCACCGGCCAGTATGGCTTCTCGGTCAAGTAAATGACGACGATGTTGCTGCAGGTTGGCGCCGTGTGGGCGTCGAACCTGGCTTTGGCCTGGATGGTGGGCGCGTGTACGGCGGCATTCTGGCTGCGCAACGAAGGCACTGGCTGGACACTGCGCTGCCGGTTGTGGTTGCAGCAGTCCTGTCGCGCGGCGGCGCTGGTCTGCCTGGCGGCGTATTTGCTGGTGCTGTGGGCGGTGGCGGCGGCGATGGCCGATGTGCCGCTGTCCGAAGCCGGCGCGGCATTGTGGATGCTGCTGGCGCAGAGCGACTATGGCAAAGCCGCATGGGCCGCTGCCGCCTGCCTGGCGGCGCTGGCGTTCTGGCCGCTGAGCCCGGGCCGCTCGCTGGCGGTGCTGGTTGCATTTGCCTTCAGTCGCGTCGCCAACAGCCACGCGGCTGAGCAGGGCTTGCTCACCTTGCCGCTCCTGGTTGAATGGTTGCACTTGCTGCTGATCGCGCTGTGGGTGGGTGGCGTTGCAGTTGCCGCCTGGGTGGTGCTGCCCGCCAGCGCCGCCGGGGGCGGCGCGGCACCGGACGCCTATCTGCGCAAGCTGTCGGACGCGGCGACGCTGGCTCTGGCCGGCATTGTCGCCACCGGCATCTTCAACGCATGGCGCGGGCTGGGCAAGTTGGACAACCTGGCCGCCACCCCATACGGCGTGGCATTGACTGTCAAGCTGGTGCTGGTTGCGCTGGCCGTGGCACTGGGTGGCTACAACAAACTGCGAGGCTTTCCCGCCATCGTTGCGGGCCAAGCCGGCGCCCGGCCCGTGGTGGTGCTGGTGCTTCGGATCGAGTCGGTGCTGCTGGCGGGAGCGGTGCTGGCGGCTGCTGTGCTGACCAGCCAGGCGCCGCCGGCTTTCGGTTGATCAAGCGTGTTGTGGGCGGGGATGGCAAGCTGATAAGATGTCTGTCTTTGCAAGATCGGCGAGGACGCAACCATGAAGCAGCGCATGTGGGCTGGGATGGCACCGCTGGCAACGCTGGCGCTGATGGCGCCAGCCGCCGCTCAGCAGGCGGAGCCAACGCCGGCAGCGGATCTGCCGCTGTGGGAAGTGGGCCTGTTCGGCGGCGCCGCCACCACGCCGGCCTACCCGGGCGCCGAGGACCGCTCCACGCGCGCGCTGTTGCTGCCGCTGCTGATCTATCGCGGCAAGGTGCTGCGCGCCGACCGTTCCGGCGTGGCCGCGCGCCTGCTCAACACCGAGCGGGTCGAGCTCGATCTTGGGTTCGCGTTGTCGCTGCCGGCCCGCTCCGGCGACGTGGCGGCCCGCGCCGGCATGCCGGACTTGAAGTCGCTGCTGGAGTTCGGCCCGCGCCTGAAAGTATTGCTGGCCGAGCCCACGGCCGCCAGCCGCGTGCGGCTGGAGCTGCCGCTGCGGGTGCCGCTCGAGCTTGGAAATGGTTTTCAGCGCCAGGGCCTGGTGTTTGAGCCGCGCGTGGTGTTCGAGGCCGGCGACAAGGCCGGCGGATGGCAGGCCGACGCCAACCTGGGCGCGGTGTTTGGCAACGCCCGCCTGAACCGGTATTTTTATGAAGTCGCACCGCAATACGCCAACGCCGCGCGCCCGGCCTACCACGCGACGGGCGGTTGGATGATGACGCGGCTCGGCCTGAGCCTGTCGCGCCGGGTGTCGCCCGATTGGCGCGTATTCGGTTTCGCCCGCTACGACAATTACACGCACGCCGCCAACCGCGACAGTCCGCTGTTTCGCCAGAACAGCGGACTGTCGCTCGGCGTCGGCTTTACCTGGACGGCCTACCGCTCGCTGGCGCGGGCCTGGGAATGAGCGCCTACCAGTCCCTGCGGACGCGCAGCATGGCGAACGGCTGGGTGCGGGTGATGTTGTGCTCGACAAAGTCGACGCCGCCGGCCAGCCTGTCGCCGGCATAGTGCGTCCGGTCATAGGTGACGGCGCGCCCGGCGAGATTGTTCAGTTCCAGCGTGACCATCATGTTCGACACGGGGCGGTAGTTGACGAAGGCCCTGGCCCAGCCCGTGCCGCTGCTGGTATCGCGTTCGGCAAGCTGCCAGTTGTCGTTGGTCCAGCCGTTGTCGACCGAAAAGCCCCAGGCCGTTCTCTGGCGCGGCAAGTCCTGCGAGAACTCGACCCGCCACGACAGCGGCTGTTCGCCGGACAGCCGGCGCGTCGCCAGCGTGACGGGATCGGTGACCGACGAGGACTTCCAGGTCGTCGACAACTTGATCAGCCCCTGCGGCAGCGACCAGCTGTCGGTGGGCAGGTTCAGCATGCCGGTCACGCTGTCGGCGCTGGCGTCGCCGATATTGCCGGCGGTGTCGATGGTGGCGGACGGGGTGCGGATCGGCATGCGGTCGATGACGTCGCTGATGTGCGACTGCGTGTAGCTCAGCATGGCAGCGCCCCGTTCCCAGAAGCGGTATTCGAGCGCGCCTTCGCACAGCCAGGTCTTGGCCGGCACCAGATCGGGGTAGCCGGCCCGCAGCGTCTTGTCGGCGATGGCGAAATACGCCGCGGCATCGCCAAAGTTCAGCTGGCTGGTCTCGCGCTCCATGCGCAAGCGCAGCTGCAGCGACGGCGAGGGCGACAACGACAGGCGCAGCCGCGGCTTGGGATAGACGTGAGCCTTGGCCTCCGGCTGGTCGGCGCCGATGCTCAGGCTGGATTGCTCCACCTTCAGGCCCGCTTCGGCGCTGATCGAGCTGTCGACCTGCCATGCCGAGGACAGCTGGCCCTCGAAGCGCGATTCCTGCACCCAGGCGCTGGCGGTGGGCGCCGCCGCGGCGTTGGGGTTGGCCTGATAGCTGTTGCTGCTGTCATTGGTGTTGACGGCCCGTTCAAAGCCGCCGCGTATCACGACGCCATCCAGCGCCTGCCAACTCAGTTGTCCCGCGAGAATCTGTTCGCTGGCCGTGCTGTTCGACAGCGAATACGAGCTGTTGCCGCTGGTGGTGGATGTCGATTCGGCGGCAATGTCGGCTGTCCGATGCAGTGCCTTCAGGTCCATGCTGGCGCCGTGCGCCAGGTCCCGCGTATAAGCCAGGCCCTGTTCCCGCGTGCGCCCGGCGTTGTCGTTGCTGTTCAGGGACGGTGTCCCGGCGTCGTAGCGGCCCTGCGACTGGTAGGTCCACGGACTGAGCGCGCCGTTCAAGCTCAGTTGGCCGTCCAGCAGGTCTTGCCCGTAATTGAGCTTGATCGCCTTGTTGTCGGCAATGCCCGCGTTCTCCATCGTCGCCTCGGCGGCACCGGCGGCGCCGGCATACGTCGTGGTCTTGTGTCCTTGCGTGGTATCCGGCGTCCGGGTCCAGCCCAGCGTGACGTTGATGCTGCGGTCCCCGCGCTTCAGGCTGTAATTGCCATCCATCGAGGGCTGCAGGCTGCCGTCAGGCATCAGGTAGCCCGATACGCTGGTGGCGGCGGAAACCAGGTCCATCTGTTTGAGCACGATGTTGGCCACGGTGGCGTAGCCCTGCATATCGATGCCGCCCGCGCCGCCGTTGATGACGTCGATGCGCTGAACGCCCGCCGCCGGGATGCGCGCCAGCGCGTCGCCGAGCGGATCCGTCTTGGAAGCGGGGCGCTTTCCGTTGATGAGCACGTTGCCGGCCGAACCGCGCGCCGCATTGCCGCCGTCGAAGACGAAGCCGGGCAGGCGGGTCACCATGTCCATCGCTGTCCCGGCCTGAAACTGGGTGAAGTAATCCGGGGTGTAGGACTGCGGCACAGTCCCGTCTGCGGCGTCGGCCATCCCTGCGGCGGCTAGCGCGCAAGTCAGCAAAACCGCATGGCGAACAAGTGTCGAGTGTCTCATCCCCGTATTGTGCAATGAACATGCCGAGTGTGCAATTGCGAAATTCACCAATCGGCGGACGTTTTTTGGCCGGCAGGGCCATTCATATCGCTAATTCCGCAGCCTGAGCCCGCCCTCCGCCACGGCGGTACGGTCCAGCGCGAGCGCCGTCCTGGCCTTGGCCGGCGCGGCATTGTCGTAGTCGACCGCTTCGACGCCGGTGGCCGCGTCCGCATGCGTCACCCGCACGTGCAAGCGGTCCGGGCTGGCGCCTTGCTTGCCGCCGCCATCCCAGGCTTCCAGCACAAAGCGGTAGCCGGCGCGGCCATTGAGCAGTCCGGTGCCTTCGATGCGCGCCTGCTGGCCGGACGATGCGGCGGTGCTGACCTGATCGCTGCGGAAATGGAAGGGGCCGGACAACATGACGACAGGACTGCCGGCGGCAGACTTGCTCTGCGTGCCGCTGGCCAGCGGCGCCCACAGCGCAAAGTGCAGCGGCAGGTCCCGGTAGCCGCGCGCGGCCGCTGCGCCGCCGCCGGCCAGCGTGCCCTTGCCGCTGAGCGAGGCAAGCCCGGACGCATCAACCACGATGTCCCGCTGGACCGCTGTGGACCGGCCGCCCGAATCGGTGACCTGCGCCTTGACCGTGTAATAGCCGGCGGCGCAGAACTGGTGCCGCAAGCGGACCTGGCCGACTCCGCGCGCTTCGCTTACCGTCGGCGCCGGCGAAGCGCACTGGTCGGTCCAGGCGACGCTGGCCGTGTGGGTCTGCGCCGCGGCGTTGTCGACAAAGCCGACCGTCAGCGCCAGGTCCTGTCCGACCTCGATCACGTCCGGCAGGCCGAGCAGGGGGCCGAGCACCGGCGCGTCGGTGCCGCGGGTGCCGGGGCGCAGCATGACCAGGCCGGCATTTGAATGGGCCAGGATCACGCCGTCGTCGTTGATGGCCGCGCCGGCCTCCAGCACCAGCCCGGCAGGCGGACGGTACAGATGCGCGTTCAGGTCGATCGGCTCGGTCAGCGCCGGCCAGCGCACCGCGCGCCGGCCGCCGCCGTCGCCGGCGGGCCGCTCGATCATGCCCACCATCTCGCTGCGGTTGTTGATATCGAACACGTCGCTGCTCACGGCCGAGCCGGACGGCAGCTGCACCACGCCGCGCCCCATGGCCCACTGGTAGGCCACGCTGCGCTCGCCGATGACGGTGTCGCCGACCACCTCGCCGCGGTTGTTCAGGCCGGCGACCAGGCGCGAGCCGCCGCCTTCGACGTTGATCTGCACCATGCCGCTGTCGCGGCTCCAGAAAAAGCCCAGTACCTTGTCGTTGGCGGCGTTGTCGGACTCGCCGGCCACCTCGTTGCGCTCGTTGATGTGCTCGCCGAACGCGAGGGTGCCGCCCAAGGTGCCGAGGTCGGTCTGGTTGCCCGCGCGGTCCCACAGCATGGCGTGGATCGCGCCGCCGGCGACATCGGCATAGCCGGCCGAAAAGCCTTGCTGGTTGATGGCATCGGCCTCCGACAGCGACAGCGGGAGCGGTCCCAACGGCGTGACGGCGCCGCCCGGATTCCAGCGCACGGCGCGCGCGGTGATGCCGGGCGCTGGCCGTTGTCCGACAATCTGGTTGCGGTCGTTGATGGCGCGTGCGCTCGAGACCGTCGTGCCGGGCAGCGCGTGCATGCCGCCGCCCACGGTCCACGCAAACGCCAGGATGTTGCTGAATTGTTCGGCGTCTTCCGATTCGCCCACCACCACGCCTTGCTTGTTCAGCCCGTGTATCAGGGTATAGCTGCCGCCCAGCGAGCCGATATCGTGCACGCGGTCGCCGTCGAAGAAGCCGTTGGTGATGCCCCCGCCAATGAAGGAGCCGAACGCGGCCTGGCCGCGTTCGTTGAGCAGGGCCGCGGCGCCAGCCTCCGGTCCCAGGTTGATGACGCTGTAGATGCAGGTGCGCGCCCGGCTGGCTTCGGTGTCGCCGGGGCTGCTGACCAAGGCGTCGGCAGCGGCGGGCGCGGCCTGCTCGCCGGCCCAGACCGCAACGGGCGCGGCAAGTGCGGCCAAGGCGCCGGCGACAGCGCCGGCGATGAGGTGCGTGCGTAATCCAGCATTGCTGCTCCATGGTTGCTGCATGATGGTTCCCCTTGCAAGAAAGTTGGCGCAAGCAGGCGCTTGCGTGGCGCCGATGATGGTCGCGACGATGGCGGTTCAGCGCTGCTGATAGGTCAGGCAGCGAACGGAGTTGCTGTCGCGGCCGATGGTGATGTGATCGGTCATGCACTCGTAATCGTCGTTATGCCGGCAAGCCGAGACCTTGCAGGCGCCGACGCCGGCGGTGCGTTGTTCCGCCTTGGAGTGCGGTGCGGAGTCGAGGAAGGTGTCGCACCCGGGGTGGACCCCGCTGCCCACCGTGATGGCGCGGGCGTGGCAGCAGCTGTCTGTGTTGTAGGCGCACTCGACAACCGAGCACTGTGCGACTAGCGGCATTTCGATGGAAACTTGTTTCATGATGACCTCCGGCTAATGAGCGCGCATTGAAGCGCGCCCATTGAAGGAGTATACGGAGAGAGGGAGGAGGCGCGTCCCCACGCGTATCGCGGGTTTGCGTTATATCAAGCAGTCCGGCTCATTTCAAGCCGCTCGTCGCAGGCGCGGCTGGCTGCGCCTGCGGCCGCCGGCCGGTCCGGCGCCGCCGTCACGCTCAACAGGTGGCGTCGCGCCTGCTCGGCGCAGCCGTTGTAGAGCGCCGCGTAGGTCCGGTAGGCCGTCGTCGCCGGCCAGGCGTCCGGCAGCAACTCCTGCGGCAGCAGCGGATCGGCCTGGCGGCAGTGCTGGTAGCCGTGGCTGACCAGCAGCTGGATCAGGTAGGCCTGCTCGTCGTCGATGGCATCGTGCCGGCCCATCATCGGCAGCAGCGGCGCGAAGCGCTCTTCAAACTGCTGATACAGCGCCGCCGCGCCGTCGAAGTCCCATTCCGGCAGTCCGAACAGCGGCTGGCGTACCGCGGCCGCCAACTGGCTGCCGCAGACATGGAACAGCGCCAGGCCATGGTCTTCGGCCGACGGCATGGCGTTGGCGTAGCCGGCGGGACGGGCCAGCACATTCGGCGCCAGCAGGCAGTAGTCCAGCCCCAGCAACTGCCGGCGGACGCGGGCATAACGCGCGGAGCTGATGCCGCCGCTGTTGATCAGCATGGTCCAGTCCTCGGCGAAGCTGCGCTCCGGCGGCGTGTTGAGGCGCTGGCGCGCCGTCAGGATCGCGGCGTTGGCGGCCGGCGTCAGCGTGCACAGGCTGTGGCGGCCGTGCCGCTCGACGCGCAGTTGCTGATGCACGCCGAGCCGGAACAGCGCGGCGCGCACGGCGGGCTGCTGGAATCCCAGCGGCCGCATCAATTCGATGGCGCTGCCAAGCCACAGGCTCTTGTGCCCGTATTCCTGGGCGCTGCTGAACATCAGCCGCAGCATGGTGCGCAGCCGGGGCCGGGCTTGACCCAGGTACAGGTTGAGATAGTGTTCGACGGCGGCGTTCATGATCGCGCCGCCGCGGCCAGGTCGTACTGCATCATAGTCGTCCTCGGTGATGGGCTGGATGGATTGTCCCATTCGCCCAAACCGCATTTCTTTGATGCATATCAAAAACTGCGGCCTTGACACCGCGTAATAGACCGGCAGTCCCGGCCGTGTTAACTTCCGGTCAACGCATGCGCCCAGTCCAGCACCGGGATCAGCCGGAGCGGCAGCAGGTCGCGCGCGGCGGCGTAGGGCAGCCAGCGGAAGGCATGGTGCTCGGGGCGCCCCAGTTGCGGATTGACCGGCAGGCACACGTCGTCGCTGTGGCTCTGGGCCAGGTAATAGCGCGCCACCTTGCCCTGGCCGTAAGGCGGCGTTTCGCGGAACGCATACCCCCATGGAAACGCCAGCGCGTCCAGCGAGGTTTCCTCACGCACCTCCCGGCAGGCGGCCGACAGCGGGCTTTCCCCGGCTTCGACTATGCCCTTGGGGAAATCCCAGTACTGGTAGCTGCGCAGCAGCAGATAGCGGCAACCCTGCGCTCCGCGATGTTGAACCACGACACCGGCGGAAAGAATACGTGGTTTCAAGCCGTCAGTGTTTGGCTTCCCTGAAGTCGGCATCGACGACGTCGTCCTGTTGTGGCGGAACATTGCCGGTCTCGGCCTCCGGCGTGCCGGCGTACATCTTGGCGCCCAGCTTTTGCGCGGTGGCGGACAGCGCCTCGATGCGGGCGTCGATGTCGGCCTGGTCGTTGCCCTTGAGCGCGGTGTCGAGCGCGCCGATGGCCTGCTCGATCGCCGCGCGCTCGGCGGCGTCGAGCCGCGCGCCGTATTCGGCCAGCGACTTGCGTGTCGCGTGCGCCAGCGCCTCGCCCGCGTTGCGGCGCTCAGCCAGCGTCTTCAGGCGCCGGTCGTCCTCGGCATGGGCGGCGGCGTCGCGCACCATTTTCTGTATCTCCGCCTCGGTCAGGCCGGAGTTGGCCTTGATGGTGATCTTGCTTTCCTTGCCGGTGGCCTTGTCCTTGGCGCTCACATGCAGGATGCCGTTGGCGTCGATGTCGAAGGCGACCTCGATCTGCGGCATGCCGCGCGGCGCCGGCGCGATGCCGACCAGGTTGAATTCCCCCAGCAGCTTGTTGCCGCTGACCATCTCCCGTTCGCCCTGGTAGACCTTGATGGTCACGGCGGGCTGGTTGTCGTCGGCGGTTGAGAACACTTCGCTGAACCGGGCCGGGATCGTGGTGTTCTTGCCGATCATCTTGGACATCACACCGCCCAGCGTTTCGATGCCGAGCGACAGCGGCGTCACGTCCATCAGCAGCACGTCGCTGCGTTCGCCCGACAGCACCGAGCCCTGGATCGCGGCGCCGACAGCAACCGCCTCGTCGGGATTGACGTCCTTGCGCGCCTCCTTGCCGAACAGCGCCTTGACCGCCTCCTGCACCTTGGGCATGCGCGTCATGCCGCCGACCAGGATCACGTCGTCGATCTTGTCGATCTCCAGCCCCGCGTCCTTGAGCGCGATGCGGCAGGGCGCGATGGTGGCGTCGATCAGCTGTTCCACCAGCGATTCCAGCTTGGCGCGGGTCATCTTCAGCGTCAGGTGGACCGGCGCGCCGTTCGCCATGGCGATGTACGGCTCGTTGATCTCGGTCTGCTGCGACGACGACAGCTCGATCTTCGCGCGCTCGGCCGAGGCCTTGATGCGCTGCAGGGCGATCGGGTCCTTCTTCAGGTCCAGACCGTTGATCTTCTTGAACTCGTCGATGATGTAGTCGATGATGCGCTGGTCGAAGTCCTCGCCGCCGAGGAAGGTGTCGCCGTTGGTCGACAGCACTTCGAACTGCTTCTCGCCCTCGACCTGGGCGATTTCGATGATCGAGATATCGAAGGTGCCGCCGCCCAGGTCGTAGACGGCGATCTTGCGGTCGGCCTTGCCGGTCTTGTCCAGGCCGAAGGCCAGCGCCGCCGCCGTCGGCTCGTTGATGATGCGCTTGACGTCCAGGCCGGCGATGCGCCCCGCGTCCTTGGTGGCCTGGCGCTGCGCGTCGTTGAAGTAGGCGGGCACGGTGATGACCGCCTCCGTCACCGGGCCGCCCAGGTAGTCCTCGGCGGTCTTCTTCATCTTGCGCAGCACCTCGGCCGACACCTGCTGCGGCGCCAGCTTCTTGCCGCGCACGTCGATCCAGGCGTCGCCGTTGTCGGCCTTGGTGATCTTGAACGGCATCAGGTGTATGTCTTTTTGCACCTCCTGCTCGTCGTACTTGCGGCCGATCAGGCGCTTGACCGCGAACAGCGTGTTCAGCGGATTGGTCACCGCCTGCCGCTTGGCCGGCGCCCCCACCAGGATTTCGCCGCCGTCCTGATACGCCACGATCGACGGCGTGGTGCGCGCGCCTTCCGCGTTCTCGATGACCTTGGCCTGGCCGCCCTCCATGATCGCCACGCAGGAATTGGTCGTGCCGAGATCGATACCGATCATCTTGCCCATGATAGCCTCCGCCTTTTGTGGTTGGACCTGCCGCCGACTGCCGGAGTTCAACCGGCCGTCGAATTGTTGCGACAGATACGCGTGGAAATAGTGGCGCCGGGGACCCCGCGCCACGCCCGCGCGAGCAGGCTGGCCACTTCCTCGTCGCCGACTTGCTCGAAGTCCCGATACCACTCGCCGACCGAATGGAACGGATGGGGCGTGTGCAGGCAGACCAGCGCATCGACCTCGCCGGCCAGCGCCCGGTAGACTTCCTGCGGGGCGACGGGCACGGCAACGATGATTTTCGCCGGCCGCGCCTGGCGCGCCACCAGGATCGCCATGCGCATGGTGGCGCCGGTGGCCATGCCGTCGTCGACCAGAAGCACGATCCGGTCGCGCAATTGCGGTGGCGGACGGCCACCGCGATAGCGTACTTCCCGGCGGGCGATTTCCTCGCGTTCGCGGTCGACCTCTTCGTTCAGTGCGGCCGCCGGCATGCCGAGCAGCCTGAGCTCCTCGAGGTTGAGCAGGCACGGCCCTTCGCCTGCGACTGCGCCGATCGCATATTCCGGATAGCCAGGCAGGCCCAGCTTGCGCACCAGGAGCACGTCCAGCGGCGCCGCCAGATCCTCGGCCACGGCGAAGGCGGTGGGCACGCCGCCACGCGGCAGACCCAGCACGATGACGTCGTCGCGCCCGGCGTAGCTGTGCAGCCTGCCGGCCAGCAGCTTGCCCGCGTGCAGTCGATTGTTGAACAGTCTGCGCATGAGCCGTCCTCGAAAATTCAGCGCCGTCGTTCTTCCTCCGTACGCTTGAGGGACATCGTTTGCATTGGACGCGCGGCCACCGGTTTGGTTCCCGGCCCGGCCGGCGCCTACGGTGCCGGCAGCTTCAGCGGTTCCCTGAACCGGATGACCTGGCTGACGCCGTCGGCGTCGACCACCTCCATGCTCAGCAGGTTGACGCCCTTGGTCTCGATAAACACTTCGCGCGGGCGCCGTATCATGTGGTCGAGTCCCTCCGCCATGATCGCGATGAGGTCGTCTTTCGGATCGTAGACGACGCCGGTCAGCGGCAGCCATTCGGCCGCAAACTGACTGCCGATCTGCAGCGATGCGACTTCGATGCCGACGTTCATTCCCTCCAGAAGAGTGGAGACGTGATCGAAGTACGGCTTCCATGCTGCTTTCTCGAGCTTGCTGGTGGTGGTCATGGCTGGTCTCCCAAGGTATGGCGGCGGGTAGCTCCGCCTTCCAGTTTTTGACCATCGCGGCGGCCGAGGATTCCCTCCAGCGCCAATGGGCCAATCCAGTGCGCATTTGACCGAGATCAAGGATGTCACGCGTGTGGCGGGACTAGCATGATCCGGTACACGAGGGGTGTGCAAGAACATCAACCCAGGAGGGAACGCTATGCCTATTGAACATACCAAGCGGAAAAGCGTACTGGCTAGTCTGGTGGCATTGGCCATCTGCGGCGCAACGGTGGCGCAGGCGGCGGGCCAGGCTGATCAATCGAACCAGTCCAGCCAGGCCGACACCAGTTCCAAGCCGGCGCAAAGCGCGACGCGGCGCGTCAGCGACGCGCTGGCCGTGGTACGCCAGCTCGAGGCCGAGCCGCGCGTGAAGCAATTGCTGCAGCAGGCCAAGGGCGTGCTGATCGTGCCGTCGTACGGGCGCGCGGCGCTCGGCGTCGGTGCCCACGGCGGCGCCGGCCTGCTGCTGCTCAAGCGCACCGACGGCAGCTGGAGCGGACCGGCGTTCTACGACCTCGGCGGGCTGACGGTGGGCCTGCAGGTCGGCGCCGAGGGCGGGGCGATCGCCATGGTCCTCAACAACGACAAGGCGGTCGCCGAGTTCATGAAGAAAAACAACTTCGCCCTCAGCGCCGAGGCCGGCCTGACCGTGGTCAACTGGTCCAAGCTGGCCCAGGGCACGGCGGGCACCGGTGATGTGGTCGCCTGGAGCGGCACCAAGGGCTTGTTCGGCGACGCCGTGGCGATCGGACTGAACGACATCCGCTTCAATCAAAACCTGACCAACGCCTACTACGGCCGCACATTGTCGCCGAAGGACATCGCCGCCGGCACCGTCAGCAATCCGCAGGCGCAGCCGCTGCAACAGGCGCTGGGCGAGGCGTCGACCATCACCAAGTAGCGGCGACGCAAGGAGGAAGTCATGATGACCGATAGCGACATCAAGAAGAACGTCGAGCACGAGCTGGCCTGGCCCCCGGCGTGACCCACGTCAACAACCTGATCACCATCGATGCCACGCTGACGCGCTGACGGCGCCGGGGGCCTTCCATGTTCAAACACATCCTGTTTCCCACCGACGGCGAGGCGCCGTCCATCGCCGCCATGACGCCGTGCCTGAGCTTCGCCAAAGAGACGGGCGCCCGGCTGACGGTACTGCACGTGACCGAGCCATTCCACGTGCTGAGCACGCGCGCCGAGGTGCTGGCCGATACCCCGGAAGGCTACGCGGTCCATAGCCAGGAGCGGGCCCGCGCTTGCGTGGAGCGGGTGGCAACCGCCGCCCGCTCGAGAGGCGTGGCGTGCGACACGCTGACGATGGAGCATGAGCATCCGTATGCAGCCATCATCGACGCCGCGCTCCAGCATCATTGCGACCTGGTGGCGATGGCGTCGCACGGCCGCAGGGGCGTGCAGGCGCTGCTGCTGGGCAGCGAAACCCAGAAAGTGCTGACCCACTGCCATTTGCCGGTGCTGGTGTTTCGTTGAGTGCCGATCTGCCTGCGACGGGAAGGGTCGGGCCGGCGGCGGGCGCCGTCATGCGGGCCATGGTGCTGGAACACAGCGGCGCCGGTGCGCGGTTGCGTGAGCGCGAGTGCGGCGTGCCGCGTCCGCGCGGCCACGACGTGCTACTGCGGGTGTCGGCCTGCGGCGTCTGCCGTACCGACCTGCATCTGCTGGACGGCGAGCTGGCGCCGCGCCGGCTGCCGCTGGTGCCCGGGCATGAGATCGTCGGCGTGGTGAGCGCCGTCGGTGGGCGCGTACGACAGTGGCAGGTGGGGCAGCGGGTCGGGGTTCCGTGGCTGGCCCACAGTTGCGGCGTGTGCGCGTTTTGCCGTGCCGGCCGGGAAAACCTGTGCGACCGCGCCCGCTTCACCGGTTGCGACCGGCACGGCGGCTATGCCGGCTACGCGCTGGCCGACAGCCGCTATTGCCTGCCGCTGCCGGACCGCTACGACGATGTGCATGCGGCGCCGCTGCTGTGCGCCGGCCTGATCGGCTATCGCGCCTATGCGATGACCGGCGCCGCCAGGCGGCTGGGCTTGTACGGCTTCGGCGCCGCCGCCCACATCGTGGCCCAGCTGGCGGTGGCGCACGGGCGCGAAGTGTACGCGTTCACACGTGACTGCGACACGCGCTCGCAGCAGTTCGCCCGGTCGCTGGGGGCGGTGTGGGCCGGCCCATCGAGCGGCCCGGCGCCGGTGCCGCTGGACGCGGCCATCCTGTTCGCCGCCGACGGCCGGCTGGTGCCCCTGGCGCTGGCCGCCTGCGCCAAGGGTGCGACGGTGGTCTGCGCCGGCATCCACATGAGCGACTTGCCGGCCATGCCGTATGCGCTGCTGTGGGGCGAACGCAGCCTGCGCTCGGTGGCCAATCTGACGCGGTCCGACGGCGCCGCGTTCATGCGGCTGGCCGCGCAGATCGACCTGCGCACCGCGCCGGTGACGTATCCGCTGCTGCAGGCGAACGAAGCGCTGGCCGACCTGAGGGCCGGCGCATTTGACGGCGCGGCCGTGCTGGTGCCGGACCATGGGCGCTGACGCGCCGCTGGCGCAGGCCGCCGCACGCCAGCGGCAGCTGATCCATGCGCTGGCGCGGCGGCTCGACGGCCAGCTGATCGAAACCCATATCTCATGGGTGCTGCTGGCCGGCGAGCACGCCTACAAATTCAAGAAGGCGCTCCGGCTCGACTGGCTCGACTACAGCGACGTCGAGGCGCGGCGCCGCTGCTGCGAGGAGGAACTGCGGCTGAACCGGCGGCTGGCGCCCAGCCTGTACCTTGGCGTGGAAGCGGTCACCGGCAGCGCGCGCCAGCCACGGTTCGGCGGCACCGGCCCGGTGCTGGACTACGCCGTACGGATGCTGCGCTTCGACCAGCAGGCGTTGTGGACGGCACGACTGGCGCACGGCAGTCTTGATGCCGGCGAGGCGCGGGACCTAGGCCGGCTGCTGGCCGACTTTCATGCCGGCGCCGCGCGCGCATCGGCCGACGCGCCGTGGGGCACGCCGACGGCCATCTGCGAGCGGACCGGCGCCGATCTGGCCGAAGTGGACGCGCTGCTGCCACCGGCCTTACCGGCGCGCGCGACGCTGGCGCGGCTGGCGGACTGGCTGGACGCGCAGCAGCGCCGGCTGGCCAGCCGCTACGCGCGGCGCCGGGCCGGCGGCTGGGTGCGCGAATGCCACGGTGATCTGCACTGCGGCAATATCCTGACCTTGGCGGACCAGGTGTTGGTGTTCGACGGCATCGAATTCAACGCCAGCCTGCGCTGGACCGACGTGCAGCAGGACCTGGCCTTTGTCTGCATGGATTTGCAGTGCCGCGGCCGCGCCGACCTGGCCGCGCGGCTGCTGGATGCCTATCTGCAGCGCGGCGGGGACTATGACGGCGCGGTGCTGCTGCCGTATTACCGCTGCCAGCGTGCGCTGGTGCGAGGGCCAAGGTGGCGCTGCTGCGCGGCGGCGATGGCGCGGCCAGGGGGCAAGCCATGGCCGAGGCGGAACGCTATCTGGACTGGGCGCTGCAAGCCAGCTTGCCGGCTCCACCGTTGCTGCTGGCGACGCATGGGCTGTCCGGCAGCGGCAAGTCGACCTTGTGCGACAGTCTGGTCGAGCCGCTTGCCGCCGTGCGCGTGCGTTCGGACGTCGAGCGCAAGCGTCTGCACGGGATGGCCGCCAGCCAGCGCGCCGCCGCCGCGCCAGGAGTCGGCATCTATACCGGGCAAGCCAGCCGTCTAACCTACGGCTGGCTGCTGCGTCTGGCCTGTCGCGCGGCGGCGGCCGGCCAGCCGGTACTGCTGGATGCGGCCTTTCTGCAGCGATGGCAGCGCCGGCGCCTGGTCCGGCTGGCGCGCCGGCTCCGCGCTCGCTGGCTATTGCTCGATATCGTCACTCCTGCGGCGACGCTGGCGACACGCCTGTCCGCGCGTGGCGGCGAGTCGGAGCAGGCCTCCGACGCCGGCGTCGAGCTGCTGGCCTATCAGCAGCAGACGCGCGAGCCGCTGCAGGCGCAGGAGCAGGCGCATGCGCTGGTGGTCGATACCGGCGGCGGCTGGGACGCCGTGCGGGCCGCCGCATTGACGGTGGCGATACGCGCGAGGCTGCAAGACCTGGATAATCAGTCCGGCGCGCCGGCGCCCTAAATCGATTTGCGCTGCATGGCCGCCGCGATCGACGGATAGACGACCGCAGGCCGGCTGGCCAGCATTTTCAAGACCGCGCGGCAGAGCCGGAAGGTTCCGCCGACCATGCCGCGCAGCGTCGTTTTGCTGAAATATTTTTTCATGGTTGCTCTCCAAATGACCCGAAATACCTAAGCATTTTCCATGCCATGTTCCAGATAAGCGCGCCAGCCGCCGAAGTGCGTGATGTCGCGTGCGGAGGCCAGCGCATACGGCTCGCAGACAAATCCCTTGACCCAGCGGCCGTCAGCCAGCTCCAACGAGCCTATGCCCAGCGGCGCCGGCACCTCGGCCACCACCGCGCCGAAATTTCGCAACGGCAGCTCCCACAACTCCACCTCAATCGCCGCGCCGCCTTCGACTACGCGCTCCAGACCCGGCTTGGGCGGGATGGTGCCGGCCAGCGCGTGCAGCCGGTAGCGTGCGCTGGTGCGGGGGCTTTCTATCTTGCGCGCGCCCCGTTCCAGCAGTTGCCAGTTGAGCGGCTGTCCTTCCAGATGGGCGCCGACCACCGCCAGCTGGATGCTGGCCTCGGCAAACGGCAGGGGCCGGCCCACAACGGGAACGGCCGGCGCATTGGCTGGCTGCCACAGCGGTACGAAGCCTTCGGCGGCTGCGGCCAGCATGTGGTCCGATCCCGCCGCGCCGATCAGGGTGACACCGAACGGCAGGCCGTCGGCCCGTCCGACGGCTGGGATAGCCAGCGCGGCCATATCGAAGAAATTGACGAAGTTGGTGTAGTAGCCCAGCTCCGAATTGCGCAATACCGGCTCCGCTTCGACCTCGGCGATGGTCGGCATGGTCGGCGCGGTCGGCACCAGCATGAAGTCATAGCCCTGCAATTGCCGCTCGGCCTGGCGCCGCAGCGCCGCCAGGCGGTACTGGCCGTTGAAGGCATCGACCGCGCTGTACCGGTCGGCCTGGCTGATGATGCCGGCAACGACGGGATTCATCGCCTGCCGGTGGTCGGTAAAGAAGTCGCCGACGGCGGCCATGCGCTCCGCCACCCATGGCCCCTGGTACAACAGCTGGGCCGCCTCGCGGAAGGGAGTGAAATCGATGCTGGCGAGGTGGCAGTCCGGCAGCTGCTGCAGTCGTTCCAGGCTGGCTTCGTAGGCGTGCTGCGCGGCCTGGTTGCCATAGAACTCCGGCTGTGCCGGCACGGCGATCCGATAGCCGCGCCGCTTGACGCCGGCCATCGGCAGCGTGCGCGAATACGGCTCGCCTTCGTCGTAGCCGGCCGCCGCCTGCGTTGCCGTCCAGGCGTCGCCGACGGTGGCGGCGAAGATCGAGACGCAATCGAGCGTACGGCAGGCCGGCACCACGCCGCGCGTGCTGAGCAGGCCACGGCTCGGTTTCAAGCCGACGATGTTGTTCAATCCAGCCGGCACCCGGCCCGAACCGGCCGTATCGGTGCCCAGCGCGAAGCTCACCAGGCTGAGCGCCACCGCGACCGCCGAGCCGGCGCTGGAACCGCCGGAGACGTAATCCGGATGCAGCGCGTTGCGCACCACGCCGTACGGCGAGCGGGTACCGACCAGTCCTGTCGCAAACTGATCCAGGTTGGTCTTGCCGACCAGGATGGCGCCGGCCTCCAGCAATTTGCCCACCACGGTCGCCGAGACCGCCGGCACATAGGCGAACTCCGGGCAGGCGGCGGTGGTCGCCATGCCGGCCACGTCGATATTGTCCTTGACCGCGAACGGCACGCCGAACAGCGGCATGCTGTCGAAGACCGCCGCGCCGCGCTGCGACAGCAGCCGGTCCAGCGCCGCCGCCTGGGTCAGCAGGCGATCGTCCGGCACGCGCGTGATCCAGATTTCCGGCCGCTCGGCGGCGATGGCGGCCAGCACGCGCCGGATGCATTCGGTCGGGCACAGCGTGCCGCCGCCGTACTGCGCGCGCAGTGTGTCCAGACGCAGGTCCAGGGAATGATCAAAATGGGGCATGGCTGTCCTTTCTGTGTGTGATGTCGCCGGGCGCCGCTTACATGGCGTAGCTGAGCGTGGCGATCAGCTGGTTCTTCTGCTTGACGCCAAAGCGGTTGTCGCCGCCGAGGATGCCTTGCAGGCCCCAGGTCAGGCCGGTCTGGCCGATCGGCTGCGTGACGCCGACGATCAGGTGGCGGAAGCCGCCGGAACTGGGCTGGCCGCCGGCCAGGCAGCCGTTGGTGAAGAAACTCTCGCCGGCGGCGCAGCGGGTGCCGGCGGCGGTGTCGGTGCTGCCGAGGTAGCGACCCTGCTTGCTGTAGGTGTAGTAGCCGAGCGAGGTGGTCAGGGTCAGCTCATACGGCAGCGGGTGGGCATAGTTGAGCGCCCAATAGGTATCGCCCTTGTTGCCCCAGACGACGTCCTGCAGCAGCGTTTGCGCGGTCAGCGTGAAGTCGCCGATGGTGGCGCCCAGCTTGGTTTCCAGCGCGTTCGCGTGGCTGCCGTTCAGGTACACGTAGGCCGTCAGGCCGGCCGTGTAGCCGATGTCGCCGGCCTTGCCGCTGTAGCCGCCATAGAGGTCGTTCTCGATCGACTTCTTCTTCTGGAAGTCGCTGATGGCGCGGTTCGCATACGAGTCGCCCAGTTGCTGGTACGAGTAATTGATGGTCGATCCGAAATAGCCCAGGTACCAGCCGTCCGGATGCGACCAGTCGGCGCCCCATTGCAAGGCCGGGCGGTCCGATTCCGGCGCATCGGCGCCGGCGTTGCCCAGCGGCGCGGCCGGGCCGTAGGTGGAGGTGATGCCGCGCAGGACGTAGCGGCTGACCAGGTCGACGTGAGCGGTCAGGCTGGGCGCCACCGGCGCGGGAGCTTCTTCGGCCATGGCGGCGGTGCTGGACAGGGCAATGCTGACTGCGAGGGCGAGGGTGCTGCGGCGGCAAAATGACATGGTTGGGCTCCTTGAGTGGGAAAACATTGAACAGGTTTTTTATCGATACTTATTGATCGTTTTCTTCGGCCTGGCGGAAGATGGCGATGCGCTGGCCGGCGTTGACCGGCTTGCCCTCGCTGACCAGCCATTCGAGCACCGCGCCCGGCGCGGCGGCGCGCAGCGTGATTTCCATCTTCATCGACTCGAAGATCGCGACGGTGTCGCCGGCCGCCAGGCGCTCGCCCGGCTGGGCGACGATTTTCCAGACGCTGCCCGGCACCTCGGCCGTCAGGTATTGCTGGCCCGCCGGCAGCAGCTCTTCGAGGGCTGCGTCGGGCGCGGCTTCCTCGCCGACGAAATCGGCCTGACCGTTGCGTCCCCAGCGCTCACGCTCGGCGTCGAAGGCGGATTGCTGGCGGTGCTTGAACGTGGCGATCGAGTCCTGCTGCTCGGCCAGGAAGCGGTTGTAGTCGGACAGAGAGAACGTGGTGTCCTCGATCTTGATGTCGAAACGCCCCAGCGGAAAATCGCGCCGGTGTTCCAGCAGTTGCTCTTCGCTGACTTCATAAAAGCGGATCTGGTCGAAGAAGCGCAGCAGCCATGGCTTGTCGTCGCGGAAGCTGGCGGTCTGGCGATAGCGGTTCCACATCTGCACCGTGCGGCCGACGAACTGGTAGCCGCCAGGTCCCTCCATGCCGTACACGCACAGGTAGGCGCCGCCGATGCCGACCGCGTTTTCCGGCGTCCAGGTGCGGGCCGGATTGTATTTGGTGGTGACCAGGCGGTGGCGTGGATCGATCGGCGTCGCCACCGGCGCGCCCAGGTAGACGTCGCCCAGTCCCAGCACCATGTAGCTGGCGTTGAAGACGATGTCGTACACCTCCTGCACGCTGGCCAGGCCGTTGATGCGCTGGATGAATTCGATATTGCTGGGGCACCAGGGCGCGTCCGGCCGCACCGTGGTCTGGTACTTCTGGATCGCCAGCCGCGTTTGCGCGTCGTTCCACGCCAGCGGCAGGTGCACGATGCGTGACGGCACGACGATGTCGTCGACCGAGGGCAGGGCCGTCATCAGTTCGCCGATCAGGCCCGCCAGCCGCGCCATCGGCAGTTGCCGGTGGTCGAAATGGACCTGCAGCGAACGGATGCCCGGCGTCAGGTCGATCACGCCGTTCAGTTGTGCATTCTCGATGGCCTGCATCAGCGCGTGCACGCGGAAGCGCAGGTTGATGTCCAGCACCAGGTCGCCGAATTCGACCAGCAGGTAGTCGTCGCCTGCGCGGCGGTAGGTGACGGCGGTCTCGTTGCGGTAGGCGCCGGTGCCGACGATGGCGGCGGCTTCGGTTCCGGCCGCGCTGTTGGCTGGCGCCAGCAGCGGCGTTGGCGTGCCACTGATGCTATTGACGCCATTATCGTCATTGCCGCCGCCTTGTTCGAACACGCGTTCCAGCGTGTCGCGCATGGTCGCCGCCTGTTGCGGCGATACGCGGATGAAGCGCAGCGTGTCGCCCGGCTTCAGCTGGCCGATCTTCCACAGGTCGGCCGACACGATCACCGCCGGGCAGACGAAGCCGCCCAGGCTGGGGCCATCCGGTCCCAGGATCACGGGCATGTCGCCGGTGAAGTCGATAGAGCCGATCGCGTAGGCGTTGTCGTGGATGTTGGACGGGTGCAGGCCGGCTTCGCCGCCGTCGGTGCGGGCCCAGCGCGGCTTGGGGCCGACCAGACGCACGCCGGTGCGGCTGGAATTGAAGTGCACCTGCCAGTCGGTGCCGAAGAACATGGCGATGTCGTCGTCGGTGAAAAAGTCCGGGGCGCCGTGCGGGCCGTAGTGCACCGCGATGTCCCAGGCATGGCCGTAGACCGGCGGCGCCACGGGATCGGCGGGCGCCGCTTGCGGCGCGGCCGCGTGCAGTTTCAGCACGTCGCCGCTGCGCAGCGCGCGGCCGCCATGGCCGCCGAACTGGCCCAGCGTGAACGTGGCGCGGCTGCCCAGGTAGGCCGGCGCGTCGACGCCGCCGGCGATGGCCAGATAGGCGCGCAGGCCGGCGCCGGCGATGGCGCCGCAGCGCAGCGTTTCGCCGGCGCGGATCATATGTGTATGCCAGTTGGCCAGTTGGCGCCTGCCTTGCGGCCCGCTGGCCAACGCCTGCATGTCGGCGCCGGCCAGTGCCACCATGGTGTCGCAGTTGAAGCTCAGGGTCGCGCCCTGCAAGGTCATTTCCAGCGTCGCGGCGCCGGCGTCGTTGCCCAGCAGGTGATTGGCGTAGCGGTGTGCATACGCGTCCATCGGCCCGGAAGGCGGCACGCCGACCGCCCATAGCCCCAGCCGGCCGGGATAGTCCTGCAGCGTGGTCTGGATGCCGCCGTCGAGAATGTCGACCGTGCGCGGCCGGTAGGGCATGGCCGCCAGCATTTGCGTGGTCTGGCGTCCCGCCACAAAATCGGGGTAGCGCAGGATGCTGGCCAGATAGGCCAGGTTGGTCTCGATGCCGTCAATGCGCGATACCGCCAATGCCTCGGACAAGGCATCGATCGACGCCGACCGCTGTCCGCTCTTGACGATCAGCTTGGCCAGCAGCGGATCGTAGTAGGGGCTGACGGTGACGCCGCGTTCTATCCATGTGTCGACCCGCAGTCCCGGGCCGAATTCGACCGCCGTCAGCACGCCGGACGAAGGCTGGAAATTCTTGGCCGGGTCCTCGGCGTACACGCGCAGCTGCATCGCATGGCCGTTCGAGCGCAGGCTGTCCTGAGCCGGCAGCGCAAAGCCGCCGTCGGCCGCGCGTATCATCCACTCCACCAGGTCGACGCCGAACACCTGCTCCGTCACGCCGTGTTCAACCTGCAACCGCGTGTTCACTTCAAGGAAGTAGAACGCGCCGCTGTCGGCGTCGAGCACGTATTCGACGGTGCCGGCCGACAGATAGGACAGCGAACGTGTCAGGCGCACGGCGGTGGCGGCCAGCGCCTGGCGGGTGGCGTCGGTCAGGCCCGGCGCCGGCGTTTCCTCGATCACCTTTTGATTGCGGCGCTGTACCGAGCAATCGCGCTCGCCCAGCGAGACCACGTTGCCGCGGCCGTCGCCGAAAATCTGTACCTCGACGTGGCGCGCGTTCCGCACGAATTTTTCGAGGTAGATGCCGCCGTTCTTGAAGTTGTTTTCCGACAGATGCTTGACCGAGGCGTAGGCGGCGCCCAGCTCGTCCGCGTCGTGGCACAGCCGCATGCCGATGCCGCCGCCGCCGGCGGTGCTCTTGAGCATGACCGGGTAGCCGATGGCTTGCGCCTGCCGCAGCGCGTCGTCCATGTCGCGCAGCAGATCGGTGCCCGGCAGCAGCGGCACGTCGGCCCGCCGGGCCAGGTCGCGCGCCGTGTGCTTCAGGCCGAACTCGCGCATCTGCCGCGGCGTCGGGCCGATGAAGGTGACGCCGGCGGCGGCGCAGGCTTCGGCGAAGGCCGCGTTCTCGCTCATGAAGCCGTAGCCGGGATGGATCGCCTGGGCGCCGGTGGACAGGGCCGCGCCAAGCACGGCCTGTTGCGACAGATAGCTTTCCGCCGCCGGCGCCGGGCCCACGCAGATGGCTTCATCGGCCAGGCGCACGTGCAGCGACTCCACGTCCGCCTCGGAATAGATGGCGACGGTCTTGATGCCCATCGCGCGCGCGGTGCGGATCACGCGGCAGGCGATCTCGCCCCGGTTGGCGATCAGGATTTTGGTAAACATGGCGTAGTCCTTGTAATTATTCCGAATCCCAGATGACGAAGCGCACCGGTGTCGGGTTGTACGCATTGCACGGGTTGTTCAATTGCGGGCAGTTCGAGACCAGCACCAGCACGTCCATCTCGGCGCGCAGCTCGACGTATTTGCCGGGCGCCGACAGGCCGTCCTCGAAACTCAGGCCGCCTTCCGGCGTGACCGGCACGTTCATGAAGAAATTCACGTTCGGCACCAGGTCGCGCTTGCCCATGCCGTTGTCCGCATGCGCCAGCGCCAGCAGGTAGTTGTCGCGGCAGCTGTGCATGAATTTCTTTTGCGCGGCATAGCGCACCGTATTGCTTTCGGCCGCGCAGGCGCCGCCCAGCGTGTCGTGCCGTCCGCAGGTGTCGGCGACGATGGACAGCATCGGCCGGCCGCGGTTCGAATACAGCACCGAGCCGGTGCTCAGGTAGATGCCGCCCTGGCGCTGCAGCGTGTCGGTGACGCTGTAGCTTTCTTCGGTATCGCCGGCGTTGTAGAAGATCGTGTCGACCGCCTGGTTGCCTTCCAGGTCGATGATGCGCAGGACCTGGCCGCGCCGCATGGTGTGCAGCCACGGCTCGCCGGCCGGCTGGTAATGGTCGAGCAGCGCGGCGGCCGGATCGAGGGAGCTTTCAAGCAGGGTGTCCATGTACGCTCCTAGCGGTAGGCAAGTTCGGTGTTGTGGTAGCCGCGCCCGTTCTCCGGGCACGACAGGCGGCAGGCGTCGTCGATGGCGGCCGGGCCGGAATGCCACGCGACGATGGCGACCTTGCCGGGCGCGTAGACGGGCGAGGGATCGAGCGGGTGGGGCGCCGTCGACAGCGCGAGCAGCGTGTCCATCTCGAAGCGCAGCTCGACATAGTCGTTCTGGCGCGAGTGGCCGGGCACGAACTGGAAGCGTCCGCCGGCGTCGACCGTCACCTTGGAAAACAGGTTCACGTTGGGCACCAGGTCGCGCCGGCCCAGGCCCCACTTGCCCAGCTCGATCAGCAGGCTGTCCTTGCCGTTGCGGTGCATCGCGTTGCGGTGTTCCTGGTAGCGCCGCTCGCCGTATCGGGAGCGGATCAGCGCGGCGTCGGACAGGCCGCACAGCGGATCGTGCCAGCCCAGCGTGTCGGCGGAGATGGCGGCCAGGATGCGGCCCATGTCCGAGTACAGCACATGGCCGGCGGTCAGGTGCGCCGTGTGCTGGGCCTTCAGCGTGTCGGGCAGGTTCAGTCGTTCCAGCCGCTCGTCGGCGCGGTACAGCAGGCAGGCCAGGTTGGCGCCGCCTTCGAGATCGATGAAGCGCAGCGTGGTGCCGCGCCGCACGCGGTACGACCAGTGGCCGCCGCCGGGTATCAGTTCGCTCCACAGGATGTCCTTGCCGGCCAGGCCGGGGGCGAGTTCGCGCGCCTGTTGCAGCGCTTCGGGTTCCATCGTTGTAGTCATCACAGGCCTTCCATGTGTTGTGTCGTGCTGCGTGTCAGTTTTTCCAGTTGTTCGAGGTCGGTCTTCATGCCCGACGTGGCGCGGATGCGGTCGAGGATCTGCCGCTTCAGGCCGATGAACTCGGGGCTCAGCTTCAGGTCCTGGTCGCGCTGCGCGCCGAACGGCACCTCGATCACCGAATCGATGCGGCCCGGCCGCGGCGCCATCACCACCACGCGCTGGCCCAGATACAGCGCTTCCTCGACGTCGTGCGTGACGAAGACCACGGTGGTCTTCTCCAGCAGGTAGACGTGGCGTATCAGGTCGTGCATCACTTCCCGCGTCTGCGCGTCGAGCGCGCCGAAGGGTTCGTCCATCAGCAGCACGTCCGGCTTGACCATCAGCGCGCGCGCGATCGCCACCCTTTGCTGCATGCCGCCGGACAGCTCGGACGGATAGGCATGGACCACGTGCGACAGGCCCATCAGCGCCACCAGCGCGTCGGCGCGGCCGGCGGCGAATTCGACGTCGGTCGAGGTGGTGTTGTCGCGGTGGCAGTGCAGACGGCGGCAGAATTTGATGTTCTGCATCACCGTCAGCCACGGATACAGGCTGTAGCCCTGGAACACCATGGCCCGGTCCGGGCCCGGCCCGTCCACCGCGCGGCCGTTGCATGCGATCTCGCCGTCGCGGTACTCCTCCAGTCCGCCCAGCGTGCGCAGCAGCGTCGATTTGCCGCAGCCGGAAGCGCCCACCAGCGTGACGAACTGGCCGGCGGCGATGTCCAGGTCGATGCGCTGCAAGGCCTGCGTGCGGCGCGCGCCGGCGCCGTAGTACTTGTCCAGTTGGCGGATGCTGATCTTGTTGGTCATATCGCTTAGCTCCGCAGGTAAAGCCAGGGGAAGGCGCGCCGGTGCAGCCAGCGGAACGCCTGGTCGGTCAGCAATCCCACCAGCCCGATCAGCAGGATGCCGGTGAAGATCTTGTCGGTCTGCAGGAAGCGCTGCGCCTTCAGGATGGAAAAGCCCAGCCCGGAATTGGCGGCCACCAGCTCGGCCACCACCAGGTAGGTCCAGGACAGGCCCATCATCGAGCGCAGCGTGTCGAGCATGGCCGGGCGGGCGGCAGGGATCAGCACGTGCTGCAGCACTTCGCCGTTGCTGGCGCCCATGGTCTGGGCCGCCTCTATCGACGCCGGCGGCACGCGCGCGATGTCCTGCGCGATCAGCAGCACCATCTGGAAGAAGGTGCCGACGAAAATCACCGTGACCTTGGCGCTTTCGTCGATGCCCACCCACAGCATGATCAGCGGGATGAAGGCCACCGCCGGCAGGTAGCGGCTGAAGTCGGTCAGCGGCTCGAGCAGGGCGCGCACCGGCGCGTAGGCGCCCATCAGCACGCCGAGCGGCATGGCGACGGCGGCCGACAGCAGGAAGCCGCCGAACACGCGCCCCACGCTGATGCCTACATCGCTCAGCAAGTCGTCGGCCAACAGCCATTCGTGGGCGCGCTGCAGCACCTGGAGCGGCGTCGGCAGGAACACCGGGTCGACCCAGGCGCTGGCCGAGAGCACGGTCCAGGCCACGAACGGCAGCAGGAAGCCGAGCGCGGCCAGCAGCACGACGCTGGACCGGCGCAGCTCGCCGCGCACCGCCCAGGGCGAGCGGCGGTTGCGCGGCACGCCGGCGCGCCCGGCAGCGGCGGCCTTGCCGCCAGTGGTGAAGTCCCGCATGGCGCGCCTTATTTCTTCAGCGCGTCGGCCAGCAGGGAGCTGTCTATGCCATGGGCATAGTCCACCGTGCCGTCGACCAGCTTGTTATCTTTGAGGAATTTGTGGATGACCGGGCCGACCGCGACCAGCGACTGCGGCTGGGCCGGGTCCAGCGCGCCGCTGTTGTCGGCGGCGTTGAAGAAGCGGGTGCCGGGCAGGAACACCTTGTATTCATCCGGCTTCATGCCGACCACCTTGGACATGATCTGCAGCGCTTCGGCCTGGTTGCTGCGGATGAATTGCTCGGTGTCGAACCAGGCCCTGATCATCGCCACCAGTTCGGCGCGCTTGGCCTTGTCGGCCAGCGCCTTGCCGTGCGCCACCAGCAGGTCCGGCACCAAGCCGGGCATGTCGCGGGAGGTGAACAGGGCGCGGCCCTTGCCGCTGGATTCGATCTTCGACACCCACGGGTTCCACACCACGGCGGCGTCGACCTTGCCCGACATGAAGGCCGCCGCCGCGTCGCCGGCCGACAGGTTGACGATCTTCACGTCCTTGATGGCCAGGCCGTTCTTGGCCAGCGCGTTGGCCAGCACGAAATGGGAGATGCTGAATTGCTCCAGCGCGACCGACTTGCCCTTCAAGTCGGCGAAGGACTTGATTTTTGCGCTGACCATCAAGGCGTCGTTGCCGGCAGAATTGTCGTTGACGAGGATGGTCTTGAGCGGCACGCCCTTGGCCAGCGGCGTCATGGTGTCGGACCAGGTTTGCGAATTGGCGTCCAGCTGTCCGGCCGACAGCGCGGCGATGGAGTCGGTGTAGTTGGCGAACCAGACCAGCTTGACCTTGGCGCCGTATTTCTTGAAATAGCCTTTTTGATCCGCGACATACCAGGCCACCCAGCCCGGCCAGTCGGACAGGCCGACCTTGACCTCGGCGCGGACGGTGCCGGCGCTCAGGCCCAGCGTCATGCACAACAGGGATGCTACGAAGGTGCGCAGGACGCGCGAGGAGAAACGTGGATGCATGGTCAGGCTCCCGAAAAAATAAAAGGACGAGAGGTGAGCATCACAAATCAAACCATGTGATGACCTCCCGGGCTTTTATCCCTCCGTGGAGTTCCCAACAGCTGCGCTGTTCGAAACCGGCTGCTCTCGGACCAGACATCGCTTGATAGCGACCGGAACCCTAGCGTCCATGCTCAAGAAGTGTTGTTCGACTGTTTCCGCCGCACCTCTCGCTACCTGTCATTGAGCAAGAGCTGTGCCAGCGGCATGCGGGGCGGCCGGGCGGTCGCGGCCGCTTCCATGCACCAATGGCAACCATGCTGCATTGTTATGGTGCGAAATCTTGCGCGCCCCGTGTTCCATTTTGGCGCGCGGAAGCTCGGCTGGTAGCTGAGAGCATGATCGCCGACGTTTTTGACCTGGATCAAATACGTCAGGAACCTCCGCCAACCATAATCGTCCGACGATGATCAAGGAGGGATTGTGGAAAAAACACTGCTGAAGTCCGTATCGAATCCGGTTGGCGCTCCGGCGCCCACGGCTGCGATCGGCAGCCGCAACGTGCTGGATTTGTACCTGCAGAGCCAGGTGGCGCGCATGACGGGCGGCGTGTCGCCGATTGCGATGTCGCTGGCGTTCCACGACTGGTGGCAGCACCTGGCGGTGTCCCCGGGCAAGTGCAGCGAACTGTTGGCCTATTGGAGCGGCGCCCTGGCCGGCGGCGCGCAGGCGGTCGACGTCGGCGCCGACAAGCGCTTCGCCGATGCCGCCTGGCGGCAGTGGCCGTTTTCCGGGTACGCGCAGGTCTTTAAGCACGCCGAGGAGTTCTGGAAGCAGGCCACCTGCGGCGTGGCCGGCGTGTCGTCGCATCACGCCGACGTGGTGGCGTTCACCGCGCGTCAGCTGCTCGATATGTACTCGCCATCGAACTTCCTGTGGACCAACCCGGAGGTGCTGGGCGCGGCGGTCGCCAGCGGCGGGCGCAGCCTGATCGATGGCGCCCTCAATTGGCGCAAGGATCTGTGCCGGCGCCTGGCGCCGCCCGGCGCGACGGTGTCGGAGCCGGTTGGCCGGACCTATGTGCCCGGGCAAGACGTGGCGCTGACGCCCGGCGAGGTCGTCTACCGCAACGATCTGATCGAACTGATCCAGTACGCGCCGCAGACCGCCAAGGTGTACCGGGAGCCGGTGCTGATCGTGCCGTCGTGGATCATGAAGTACTACATCCTCGATCTGTCACCGCACAATTCGCTGGTGCGCTACCTGGTGCAGCAGGGGCATACGGTATTGATGATTTCCTGGCGCAACCCCGACGCCGAAGACCGCGATCTCGGCATGGAGGACTACCTGCGGCGCGGACTGCTGGCCGCGCTGGAGCAGGCCGACCTGCTGTGCGGCGGCGCGCCGGTGCACGCGGCCGGCTACTGCCTGGGCGGCACCCTGCTGGCGATGGGCGCCGCGGCGCTCAGCGCGGGCCACCTGGACGCGCAGGGCAAGCTGGCGTCGCTGACCATGCTGGCGGCGCAGACCGACTTCCACGAGCCCGGTGAGCTGGGCCTGTTTATCGACGACAGCGAGCTGGCCTTCCTCGACGCGCTGATGTGGGACCAGGGCTATCTGGACGGCGACCAGATGGCGGCCTCGTTCCAGCTGCTGCATGCGCGCGACCTGGTGTGGTCGCGCATGATGCGCGAATACCTGCTGGGCGAACGCAGCGCGCCGAACGACCTGATGGCCTGGAACGCCGACGCCACGCGGCTGCCGTTCCGCATGCACAGCGAATATCTGCGGCGGCTGTTTCTGCACAACGATCTGGCCGAGGGGCGTTATCAGGTGGCCGGCAAGCCGGTGGCGCTGGCCGATATCCGCACCCCGATGTTCGTGCTGGGCACCGAGCGCGACCACGTGTCGCCGTGGCGCTCGGTCTACAAGATCCACCTGCTGTGCAACGGGCCGATCGACTTCGTGCTGGCCTCGGGCGGCCACAACGCCGGCATCGTCTCGGAGCCGGGGCACGCCAACCGCAGCTATTACAGTCACCCCGCCAACGTCGCGCCGATCGGCTACACCAGCCCGGAGCAGTGGCTGGAGCAGGCCGAGCACACCGAAGGCTCGTGGTGGCCCCATTGGCAGCAATGGCTGGCGCGCCATTCCGACCGCCAGCGCGTGGCGCCGCCGGCCATGGGGTTGGGCCGGACGCTGGGGCCGGCGCCGGGGCGCTTCGTGGTGCAACCCTGAGCCAGGGACGCGCTCAGCACGGCAGCAGCAAGGAATGCTGGCTGGCGGTGTGGAAGTCGCGCCAGACCCGGTTGATGGCGCTGTCCTGGTGCGCGGCGTACAGGCCGCAGTAGGGGTAGAGCTCGTCGACCGCGGCGCGCGAGGCGGCCACCAGGGCCAGCGAACCGGTCCGCACGGCCAGCATGTCGTCCGCGCCGAGCGCCATGCCGGCCGCCACCGATGCCCAGCTGCGGTCCAGCACATCATAGAAATGCGCGCGGGCGGCGGCGTGGGCCTGCTCCTTGTCGCGCAACAGGGCGGCCACTTCGGGCACCTCCAGCAGCGGCAGGTTTTTCACGGCATGCCGGCGGCGCTCGATGCAGGGCCGCGCCAGCCGCATGAAATGGCTGGCCATGCCCGCCACGTTGGCCGCCAGCGTGACGAAGGCCAGCGAATAAAACGGGTAGCGGTACAGCGGCCCATCCGCCGTGGCGGTGGCGGGGCTGATGGTGAATCCATGCTCCTTGCCCACCCATTGCCCATCGATGCGGTAACTGTGCGAAGCGCTGGCGCGCAGGCCGATGCTGCCCCATGACGGCACGATCTGCACCTGCGCCGCCGGCACCAGGAAGGCGCGGATGCGCGGCGCGCCGTGTTCGTCCAGCAGCGGCTGGCCGCCGGCGCGCAGCACGGCGTTCAAGGTGAAATGGGTGGCCATCGGCGCGCCGCTGGCGTAGTCCCAGCGGCCGGTGATGCGGTAGCCGTCGCCTTCCTGTTCCGCATGGCCGGTGGGCGCGCCGCTGCCGCCCAGGCAGACGCGCGGCGTGCCGATGATGGCGCGCGCCAGTTCCGGCGCCAGGAAGCCGGCAAACCAGCCGGCGCCGGCGCACAGCGTCAGCACCCATCCCATGCTGCCGTCCACGGCCGCGACCGCCTCTTCCAGGCGCACCACCTCCGGCAACGGCAGCTCGGCGCCGCCGCTGGCGCGCGGCGCCAGCATCTTGAGCCAGCCGCGCCGGTGCAGCAGCGCCTGCTGGACGGGATGGAGGAAGCGGGCGGCGTCGGCCAAGCCTGCGTAGCGCTCGATACGGCGCGTGTCGCGCGCGCCCAGGGGCGAGGTGGTTGGCAATGTCATGCGGAGCTTGTGGCGGTGGCAAAGTCCGGCATTTTCTCATCTTTGAGATGTCAAACGGGTTGACGGCGGAATTATTCGTGTATACGCTGTATACATGGCTCATCCAAACACCCAGCAGAAAATCGTCGAAGCGGCGCGCCGGATACTGGAGCGGGAAGGCGCGGCCGCCGTCAGCATGCGCCGCGTGGCCGATGCCGCGGGCATTACGCCGATGGCGATCTACCGTCATTTCGCCAACCGCGAGGCGCTGCTGAAGCATATTTCCGACGAGGCCTTTGCCGCGGTGGCGCAGCAGTGGCTGGGCCAGGCACGGCATCCGGACCTGATGCACAGCCTGTTGCATTCGATGGAGAACTACCTCGATTACGCGCTGCGGCAGCCGCATCTGTTCGACTACAACTTTTCGGTCTCGCGCGACGATGCGCGCCGCTTCCCCGACGATTTTCGTGACCGCCAGTCGCCCACGCTGAATGTGATCGCCGACCTGCTGGCCGAAGGCATCCGCCTCGGCCTGCTGCGCGACGGCGATCCGTGGGACCTGGCCATGACGTTGTGGGCCCAGGCCCATGGCCTGATCGCCCTGTACCGGGCTGGCCGCTTCAGCTACGACGAGGCGCGGTTCCGCGCCTTCTACCTGCAATCCTTCGGAGTACTGTTCGATGGCATCAAACGATAAACGCGCATTGCTGGCATGGACGCTCGCGGCCACCATTCTGTCCGGGGCGGCGTGGTGGCTGGGCACGGGACTGGCGCCGCAGGCGTGGCTGACCTGGCTGGCGCCGTTGCCGCTGCTGCTGATCGCGCCGCGCCTGCGATGGCAATATGCCGGACTAGCCGCCTTGTGCGCCGGTGCATGCGCCGGGCTCAACCTGTGGCATTATCTGTGCGGCGTGATCGGCCTGCCAGTGACGATCGGCGTGCTGGTCGCGGTTGGCGCGGCGCTCAAGTTTGCGCTGAGCCTGCTGTTGCACCGGTATTTTTTGCTGTCGGGCCGGCCGGGGCGGGCGCTGCTGGCCTTTCCCGCGCTGTGGGTGGCGCTTGATTATCTTGGGTCGCTGGGCTCGCCACACGGCGTGTTCGGCACGCTGGCGCACAGCCAGGTGGACGCCTTGCACGTCCTTCAACTGGCGAGTCTGACGGGGTTGTGGGGCGTCTCCTTTATCGTGCTGCTGGCGCCATCCGCGCTGGCCGTTGTGCTGCTGCCGGATGTGCCGCCGCGTCAACGCGCGCTGGCCGGCGGCGTTGCTGCGCTGCTGGTCGTTGCGACCTTCGGTTTCGGCGCCGTGCGCTTGCAGCAGCCGGCAAGCGGCAGCATACGCATCGGCCTGGCGTCGCTGGACGGACCGTTCCGCGCATCGCTGGCCACGGCGGAAGGCAAGGCGCAGCTGCAGCGCTATCTCGCCGTGATCGACAAGCTTGCCGCGCAGGGCGCGCAGGCGGTGGTCTTGCCGGAGACGGCGTTCAGCACCGATCAGCCCGCGATTCCCGAACTGGCGGCCAGCGCGGCGCGCCACCGGATCTGGATAGACGCCGGCGTCGCGCTGAAGGGTCGCAATCAGGCGCTGGCGTATGGGCCGTCGCCGGCCGTCGCCGCCGGCTATGCCAAGCACCATTTGATACCGGGGCTGGAGGGCCAATACCAGCCGGGAACGGACTACGCCATGCTGGCCGGCACGCGGACCGGGCTGGCGATTTGCAAGGACATGGACTTCCACGACACCGGCCGCGCCTACGCCGCGCGCGGCGCCAATCTGCTGCTGGTGCCGGCCTGGGACTTCGACGTCGACGGCACGATGCACAGCCGCATGGCGGTCCTGCGCGGCGTCGAAAATGGTCTGGCCATTGCCCGCGCGGCCAAGCGCGGCAACCTGACGCTGTCGGACGACCGTGGACGCATCGTCGCGGAAACCAGCGACGCGCAGGGCAGCGCGCAACTGGTCTCCGATTTGCCCTTGCATCAGTCCCGCACGCTGTACGCGCGCTGGGGCGACTGGTTTGCCTGGCTGGACCTGTTCCTGCTGGCGATGATCTTGCCGCCACGAAGGAGGAAGCGTGAAAATACTTGAAGCGGAACAGGTCGACCGGGCGCTGGATTTCCCCAGCCTGATCGACGCCATTGAAGCGGGATTCCGGGACGACTTCGGCATGCCGCCGCGGCAGGTGTTCCAGCTGGCGGGCAAGGACGCGTCGTCGCACGACGGCTTCGCGCTGCTGCCGGCGTGGAACGACACGCTGATCGGCGTGAAGGCCTTCACCTATTTTCCGGACAACGAGGCGGCCGGCTTCGCGTCGCTGTATTCGAAGATCCTGTTGTTCGACCGCAGCCATGGCGTGCCGCTGGCCCTGGTCGACGGCACCGCCGTGACCTACTGGCGCACCGCCGCCGTGTCGGCGCTGGCTGCGCGCCTTCTTTCCCGGCCGGACTCGGCCAGCCTGCTGTTGCTGGGGACCGGCCGGCTGGCCTCGTTCCTGGTGGCCGCCCACCTTGCCGTGCGCGATTTGCAACGCGTCTTTCTATGGGGGCGCGATGCGGTAAAAGTTCTGGCGCTGCAGGCCCGGCTGCAGGCCGCCCATCCGGCTGTCGAATTTGTCTGCGCGCAGGATCTGGCGCAGTGCGCGGGCGCGGCGGACATCATCGTCAGCGCCACGGGCGCGGCCACGCCGCTGCTGTTGGGCGCATGGGTCAAGCCGGGCTGCCATGTCGACCTGCTGGGCAACCACAGCCCCGACCGGCGCGAGTGCGACAGCGCGCTGGTGGTCGGCAGCGCGGTCTATGTCGACAACCGCGACAACGTGCTGCGCGAAGCCGGCGAATTGCTGATCCCGATCGCGGAGGGCGTGTTCAGCGCCGACGCCATACGCGGCGAGCTCAAGGACTTGTGCCGCGCCGGTCCGGCCGGGCGCGACAGCCCGGATCAGATCACGCTCTTCAAGTCGGTCGGCACGGCGCTGAGCGACCTGATCGCGGCGCAGCTGGTGTTGAAAAACACCGAAGCAGATTAAATCCCGGGCAATACTTCATAGAGCTCGGTGTGGCCGAAGCCCTGTTCGTAGTCCAGCACCGAGATCACCGACGGCGTGATGCGTACGAAGACGGCGCCGGGCCAGGTGACGGCGCCGGCCTGGACGAACTGGCGCAGCTGCGGGAAGCGGAACAGCATCAGGTCGGCCGCGTGCGCATTCTCGTCGGCGCCGCTGACCATCTCCGCGCGGCCGGCCAGCGACAGGCCGCGGATATGCCGCCAGTCGTCGTAGGGCGGGGTGATGGTGGCCGATACCTTGTCGTGCTGGCGGATGTTGTGCGCCTTCTGGCTGTCCAGGCCGATGCCGGCGTACAGCGTCAGGCCGTCGTGGACGAAGCTGACCACGGTGGCCTGGGGATAGCCGTCCGGGCGCAGCGTGGCCAGCGTCATGTCGTGGGTGCCCCCGAGCAGGCTGAGGACGAATTGGCGATGGGTGCGGTCCAGTGGTTGCATGGGGCCTCGCGGGTTCAAACGGGACGGGCCAGCGATTCCGCCGCCGTGGCGGCTTGCTCGCTGTCGCGCACGGCCACCAGTTCGTTGGCGAAGTCGGCCAGGGGCTGGGCATGGCGGCCGGCCAGCACGTCGGCCTGGCGCAGGCACAGGCTGGCCACGGGCAGCTTGTTGCACATGTCCGCCATCGCGCTCAGCACGTTGTGGCCGCCGCTGCCGCCCATGGTGCAGAACAGGCCGATACGCCGGAAGTGCTCGCGCTGCTGCAGGATGTAGCTGCGCATCGGCGCGCTCATGTGCCCGGCCCAGACCGGGGTGCCCAGCACGATGAACGGGTAGTCGGCGGGACGGCGCTGCGGCGGCACGATCTCTGCCGGCAATTGGCGCAAGGCTTGCCATGCCGAGCGCACATAGCCGCCGGCGCCGCTGCGCGGGCGCACGTCGAGGATCTGCTCCAGGTCCGCGCCGCAGGCCTGGGCCAGCTCGGTGGCGACGCGGGCGGTGACGCCGGTGCGCGAGTAGTACACGATCAGGCAAAGTTTCATGGCGCCTCCTTTTTTTCCGCATCGACCAAGGCGGATAATGTCAAGGGGTTGGACCGCTGCGCGCCGCCATGGTTCCCGCCAGCCAGGCGTCGAATTGGGCCGCCGGGCAGGGACGCAGATACCAATAGCCCTGGCCGTAGTCGCACCCCATGGCGCGCAACAGCGCATGCTGCTGCGCGTTCTCCACGCCTTCGGTGACCACGGTCAACTGCAGGCCGTGCGCCATCGCGATGGCCGCGCGCACGATGGCGGCGTGCTCGGCTTCGTCGCACAGCGGCCGGATCAGGGAGCGGTCGATCTTCAGTTCGTCGGGGTTGAAGTGGCTCAGATAGCTCAGCGAAGAATAGCCGGTGCCGAAGTCGTCGATGGAGATCTGCACGCCCAGCGCCTTGATCTGGTGGCAGATGTCGCGGTTGTGCGGGTTATCGCCGAGCATCAGGTGTTCGGTGATTTCGACGCACAATCGTTCCGGCGGCAAGCCCGACGCGCTCAGCGACTGACGGATCAGCTGCATCAGCTTGTGGTCGCGGAACTGCGATGGCGAGACGTTGATGGACAGCCGCAGCGGCTCCGGCGCGGTGGCCGGCCAGACCGCCGCCGCGCGGCAGGCCGCCTGGAACACCCAGGCGTTCAACGCGGCGCCCAGGCCGATGTCCTCGGCCAGCGGCAGGAACTGGTCCGGCCCCAGCAGCCCCAGGTCCGGATGGTTCCAGCGCAGCAGGGCTTCGGCCGCGCGCGGGCGCGACGAGTCCAGCGCGACGATGGGCTGGAAATACAGTTCGAACTCCTGACGCTCCAGGGCATGGCGCAGGTGGGCGCCCAGCCGCAGGCGCTGCTCCATGCCGCGCGTCATGTCGCGCCGGTAAAATTGCAGGTTGTGGCGGCCCTCGGCCTTGGCCGCGTACATGGCGCTGTCGGCATAGCGCAGCAGGCTGCGGGAGTCCTGCGCGTCGTCGGGAAACAGGCTGGCGCCGAGGCTGATGCCGACCCGCAGCTCGTGGCCCAGCATGTGTATCGGCTTCAGGCATTCGGCCTGCATCTTGGCGGCCACCTTCATGACATCCTCGAGGTCGGCGATCTCCGGCAGCAGCAGCACGAATTCGTCGCCACCGAGACGGCCGACCATGTCCGACACCCGCACCGCCGCGCGCAGCCGCCGGCCGATCACGCGCAGCAGTTCATCGCCGGCCTCGTGGCCGAGGCTGTCGTTGACGTGCTTGAAATAGTCGAGGTCCAGGAACACCACGGCCAGGCGATGGCCGTGGCGGCGCGCCAGCGCGATCTGGCGTTCGATCTCCTCGCTGATCGCCGCGCGGTTGGGCAAGCCGGTCAGGGCGTCGGAATGGGCCAGCCGCGCCAGCCTGGCCTCGGCAAGCTTGCGCTCGGTAATGTCATGCAGCTGAAACAGCATGCCGCCGCCATCGTCCGGCCGCAGCAGCGAGACGCTGACCAGCGCCCACACATCGAGGCCGCCTGCGCGCAGATGTTGTTCAAACTGGACGGTGGCGCCGTGGCCGCCGTGCAGCAACTCGAGATGGGGCGCGGCGCCGGCCTCGTCTGCGGCGTAGTCGTCCAGCTTGCGGCCGGTCAAGTTATCGGGGGCGACGCGCAGCAGGCGGCACATGGCCGCGTTGACCTGGACGAAGCGGCCGTCCGCCGCCGCCAGCGCCATGCCGCCGGGCGCCAGGTCGAAGGCGTTGCGGAAGCGCTCCTCGCTCTGGCGCAGCCGCTGTTCCGCTGCCGCGCGCTGCTGTATGTCGCGCAGGACCATGACCGCGCCCAGCAGTTTTCCCTGGTTGCTGTAGATGGGCGCGACGGAATCCTCCACCACGTGCGATTCGCCGCCGCGCGGGACCAGCCGGAGGCCCTGCGGCATCGCCGGTCTCGGAGCGGCCGACAAGACCTGGCGCAGCGGCGAGGGCAGCGGATTGCGGTCGGCGTCCTGCAACTGCAGCACGCGGTCGATGTCCTGCCCCTGCGCCTCCGTCAGACGCCAGCCCACCAGTGTTTCCGCGGCGGGGTTGAGAAAGCGCACGCGCGAGGCGGCATCGGTGACGACCACGCTGTCGGCAACGCCGCGCAGGGTCGCCGCATACCATTGCAGGGCGTCGCGCAATTGCTTGTCGGAGCGGCCTTTGGCGAGGGATACCTCGATCTGTGCGTACAGCTCGTGGAGCTCGAAGGGTTTGCTCAGATAAGCGTAGGGATGGGCGCGCAACGCGAGTTCGATGGTGTCGGGATCGTTGTTGGCGCTGAGGAAGAGCAAGGGCGTCTCCAGCCTGCCGCCGATTTCCGCCGCCGCGCGGATGCCGCTGATCTCGCCCGGCAGCAGCGCATTGATCACGACCACGTCGGGCCGCAGCGCCGCCGTCGCGTCGATGGCCGCGGCGCCGGTGTCGGTGCGTCCGCAGACATGGTAGCCAAGCGAGCCCAATTGGCCGCATAGCTCTTCCGCAGCGGCGTGCTCGTGCTCGACCACCAGTATCCGTGTGGCCGCGTGCACCACTGTCGGATCGCCGGTTGCCGCCATGAGGGTCTCGCTGTTCGCTATTTACCCAACCATCGTCGACTGTCATCGGATCGGTGTCTTGATCTGTGTCAGGCGTACGCAATTTTGGGGCCAGCGCGGCGGAGTGGTGAGTCAGACGGCTGCGGCGGACCGGCAGCCGTCCCAGCTGCCGGTCAGCGTGCCGGCGGCGTTGCCGGTGGCGGCGTGTCGGCCGGCGGCGTGCTACCTGCCGGTGGCGGCGTCACATTGCTGTCGGTGGCAGGCGGCGTGGCGGCTGGCGCAGGGGCCGGCGCCGGTGTAACGACTTCAGGAGCCGGCGGCGTATCCACTTCCTTTTTCTGGCATCCGGTGACGGCGGCTGCCGTCAGTATCAATGCGCAGGCAAATTTGGCGGTGACGTGGAGCTGTTTCATGGCTGTTTCCTTGTGGGAGGGATCGAGCCTTATGCTAGCTATTCCTGAGTTTGCGTGCCATCGGCGTGCTTGCAGCGCGCGTGTAGGACTGGTCCGAGGCTCGCGGAATACAAGAGTCCGGATAGAAACTACGTCGCCGCCTGGCCGTGGAAGGCCTTGTTGGCGATCTTCCAGCCCTGTTCGGTTTTCAGCAGCACGAAGTAGTCGACAAATTTCATCGCGCCGTGCTCCAGCGTGATGCGGGCGCTGGCGGCGCTGCCGTGCACCTCGATCCAGTCGACGCTGCGCTTGCGGGTTGGCTCGTCGGCAGCCGGCGTGCCTTTGAAACGCTCGCAGTACACGTCCAGCGGCCAGGAGGTGAATACGCCGTCGCGCATTGATTCGATATGCGCGCTCGGCAGGAAGGCCTGGCGCATGAAGGCGGCGTTGTCCTGGGCGTGACCCTGGAAGTAGTTGTGTACGGGTTCCAGCGCGGCCAGTTGTTCGTCGTTAAAAGTAGTCATGAAGTCTCCAGTTGGAGAGCGCATCCTACGCGACGGCGCTCTTGCCGTGACCGCGCCGCGCGCATAGCGGGTATAGGCCGTGGCGCATGATGCGCCCGGCCACATGACAAGGTTCTTTGAAAAGCTATCTTTTTTTGTTCTTCTTGAGCCAGTCGATGGCGCTGGAAAAACCATGGTGCAGCTGACTTGCCAGGCGGTTCCTCAGGTTGCGTCGCATCAACAGCAGATGTGCGCGCTGCACGGTGACGTTGGTGGACTGGTAGCTGTGGCCGGGCGTGCCGTAGCCCAGGTCGATCATTGAGAAATGGCGCCGGTCGCACAGGTCTTCGATCGCCAGGTGCAGCATCGTGGTGCCGACCGATAAATGGTCGAGCGCGCTGTCGTGCAGGATGTTGAACAGATAGAGCGTGCCGCCGGAACGCAAGCCCAGCATCAGCGCGCAGGCCTGGCCGCCGCAATCGAGCTGATAGCAGAGCAGCATGCCGCGCCGGGCGAAGCCGAGCAGGTCTGCCTCGGTCCACAGCTCGCTGCGGTGCGCGGGCGTGGTCAGCGCGGCCAGCGCGGTGCGCAGCATGTCCAGTTGCCCGGGATGCTCGATGCAGTGGAAGTCGAGCCGGCCCTGGCCGTGATCGCGCAGCTGGCGCTGCTGGCGCTTGAGGTTGTAGCGCCGCTTGGAGCTGAACTGCGACAGGAAGTGTTCGAAGGTGGCCGGCAGCGGTATCTGGTGGCAATCGCGCCAGTCGTTGAGCAGATGCAACTGGTAGCCGCGGGCGAAATCGCCGGTGCCGCTGATGCAGCGCCACAGTGTGCTGTCCTGCGGCAACGCGGTCAGCGACACGGCCTGGTGGCGCGGGTATTCGGCCAGCAGGAAGCGCAGCAGCAGCGCGAACAGCTCGGTCCGCGCCGGCATCAGCGGCGCGCTGCCCAGCAGTACGATGCTGGGGATGGCGACGCGGGCCAGCTGGCGCCGGCCGGCCGCGAAGTTGAAACTGTGCCGGCGCAGCGCGATGGGGATGACGCCGACGATGGCGCCGCCGGCGCGTTCGCGCAGCAGCAGCAGTTCCGGCGGTCCGTCATCGGCGGCGGTGGCCAGCAGGTAGTCGAAAAATTCCGGGCTTTGGTACAGCCGCCCGGGGCTTTCGCTTTCCGCCAGCAGTTCGCGCCAGCGCAGCAGCAGGCCTTGGTCGCCGACCCTGTGGCTGGCCCTTTCGATGTGATAGTTGTCTGCGTCGCTCATCGCAAGACGATCCCACAGGTCGGGCGGTCTGTTGTTGACGCAGGTCCAATCGGCTCAAGTTCGGCGCCAGAGGGTGTCCATCAGCGGCTTGACGCTGAAACCGTGGACCAGTATCGACAACATGACGACAAACAGCGCGATGCGCGTCAGCTGCTCGGCCAGCGCGGCGGGCAGGCCGGCTTCGACGGCGAACATCAGGTAGAAGATCGAGCCGATGCCGCGCACGCCGAACCAGCCGGTCATGGCGCGCATGCGCATGCTGGTCGCGCTGCCCGCCAGCCCGGCAAACACGCTGAGCGGACGGGCGACCAGGAACAGGAAGGCGGCCGTGCCCACGGCCTGCCAGTCCATTTGGCGCAGCGAGATCATGCCGCCCAACAGCAGCACCAGCGTCAGCTCGGACAGGCGCTCCAGGTGTTCCTTGAACGCCAGCGCCTCCGTGCTGACCACCTGCGGCGCCTCGTGCGTCTCGCTGGCCTGCGCGACTTCGGATTTGGCGGTGTCCGGCTCCATCAGGCCGTGGCGGTCCTTTGGCGCGCCGGCCAGTATCAACTCGGTCTGGCGCAAGGCGACGGCGGCAAAGAACACGGCCAGGAAGCCCGAGGTCTTGCACAGGCTGGCGACGCCGTAGACCACGCCGATCATCCCGAGCCCCACCAGATCGTCCATGATCTCGTGCTTGGGCTCGACGATGCGCAGCTGCCAGCCCAGCCGGGCGACGCCGGCGCCGGCCGCCACGCCGACCAGGATCGCCCCGATGGTGCCCCACAGGACGTCCACCAGCAGCCAGTGCAGGTGATGCCCGCCGGCCTCCGGCAGGCCCAGCATGCCGAGGCCCAACAGGACGAAGGGGAAGGCGCTGCCGTCGTTCATGCCGGCTTCGCAGGTCAGCGTGAAGCGCAGCTGGTCCTTGTCGCCCGCGTGGCGCACCTGGACATCGGTGGCCAGCACCGGATCGGTGGGCGCCAGGATCCCGCCCAGCAGCACCGCCGCGCCGGCGGGAAGCTGCAGCACGTAGTAGCCGAACAGGGCGACCAGCGCCACGGTCAGGGTCATGGAAATCCACGCCAGCCGCAGCGGAGCGTCCCAGCGTTTCAGCTTGAACGGCACCGGCATCTTGATACCGGCCGAGAACAGCGAAATCAACAGCGCGATCTGCGCCATGATTTCAAGCAGGGCGGATTCGCGCTTCGGGTCGAAGCCGAAAATATTCAGCAAGGTCGGGCCCAGCAGGATGCCGACGCCAAGGTAGACGATGGCCGAAGTAAAGGGCGAACGCGAGATCGTCGTCGCCGCCAGTCCGCGCGCCAGCATCAGGCAGCCGACCAGCAGGAACCATTGATTGGTACTCATGCGGTCTCCTTCGCAATGACGTGCCTTATTCTTTGTCTTATCCCTTAGCGTATGAGGTTTCGACGGCCTTGTCTGTGGGATAGGGCACCCTGGCCGGTTATAATCGATCCATGACCGATGCCCGGAAACCCGCTCCAGAACCCACCTTGTCCGATGTCGCGACGCTGGCCGGCGTATCGCGGGCGATCGCGTCGCGGGCGCTGTCGGCGCAGCCACGGCCGGTATCGGCCGACAAGCGCGAGCGCGTGGTGCGGGCGGCGGAAACGCTGGGCTTCCGTCCCAACCTGCTGGCGCGCGGGCTGGCCAGCAAGACCGTCAACCTGGTCGCCATCCTCGTCAACCACATCCACGACCTGTCGGACCTGGATTTGTTCGACCTGCTGCTGGCGCAGATACAGGCGATCGGCAAGCAGGTCATCTTCATCCGCGTCGGCGCCGGCGAGGACGCGGAGCGCTTCCTGCGCGACGGCGTGGCCTATCACGTCGATGCCGCGCTGGTGTTTTCCGACTTTGCCGACGCCGCCACGGTGCGCAGCATGTTTCGCAATAACGCGGTGCTGATGCTGAACGGGCATCACGACGAGGGCGCGTCGTCGGTGACGATGGACGAGGCGCAGGGCATCGCCGAAGCAGTGGCCGATGCGGCGGGCAAGGGCGTGCGCACGGCGACGCTGCTGACGGGACGCATGATGTCGCTGGTCGAGCAGGCGCGCGTGGCGTCGTACCGGCAAGCCTTGCAGCGGCACGGCATCAAGCTGCTGGACGAGCTGGCGGGGGACTATTCATATGCCAGCGGCCGCGCGCTGGCGCAGCAGATCGATGTGGAAGGCACCGGCGCCGTGTTCTGCACGTCCGATGCGATGGCGATGGGCGTGCTCGATGCGCATCGCCGGCACTTCCCCGAGCACCGGCCGGCGCGCTTCCGCCTGTACGGCTTCGACAATGTCTCGCTGACGCAGTTCGACGCCTATCCGATTTCGTCGATAGGCGCCGACAAAAAGGAATACGTCGCGCAGATTGTGCGGATACTGAACCAGCCGGCGGAGCTGGCGCAAAACAGCGCCCATGTGCTGGTCGCCACGCGCTTCGTGCCGCGCCTTACCGGCTAGCGCCTTCCAGAACCGGCGGCGCGGTCTTGGCGCCCCACCATTTCTTGTAGTTGGCCGCGTAGGCGCCGCTCCTGACGTAGTCGGCCACGAAGGCGTTCACAAACTTCAGCAGCTCGGGATCGCCTTTGGCCATCGCGATGCCGATCGGACTGTTCGAGTACAGGCCGGGCAGGGTATCCAGCTGGTCGCCCCTGCTGGCCAGGTAGTCCAGCAACGACGAATCCTCGATGCCGGCGTCGGCGCGTTTTTGCTGCAGCAGCAGCACGCCGTCCGGCGCGAAGTTGTCGGTGTAGACGGGAATTGCGCGCGGCGCGGATTGCTTGAGGAAGGCGTCGCCCGGCGTGCCGCGGCCGATCACCACACGCTTGCCGTTCAGGTCCGCCAGCGTCTTGATGCCCGCGCTCTTTTGCACGATGACGCGCAGGCCGGCCTGGTTGTAGGGCATCGAGAAGTCCACCACGCGGGCGCGCTGCGGCGTGATCGACACGTTGGCCACCACCAGGTCGAGCTGCTTCGACATCAGCATCGAGATGCGGGCATCGCTGGAGACGTCGGAGAACCGCACCGGCACCCCCAGCCTGGCCGCCAGCTGCGTGGCGACGTCGACGTCGTAGCCCACCGGTTCGTTCTTGGCGTTGCGGAAGCCGACCGGCTCGCCGCCCAGCGAGACCCCGATGCGCACATAGCCGCGCGCCTTGATTTCTTCGATGCGGCCGGCCTGGGCGCTGGCCGCGAGCATGGCCAGCGCCGCGACGGCGAACAGTTTATTCAGCATGTGCAGTCCTTTCTAGATAGTGCCGGCGACGCGCAGTTCCGGCGCGGCCATCCGTTCGTCCCAGTACCAGTAGCGTATCTCTTCCTCGTTGCGATAGTTGACGACCTTGTGATTCCCCTTGGCGTCGATCGCGTGGATCACCACGCCGGCCAGGAAGCCCGTCTTCAGTTCGGACAGTTCCTCCACCGCCAGCTTGACGGCGTCCTCCAGAGAATAACCCAGCCGCATCGCCAGCACGATGCTGCGCGAAGTCCCGCAGCGCATCGTCATCTCGCCGGTGTGGGTGCAGGCGGCGGCGCCGTAGCGGCTGTCGGCGTAGAAGCCCGCGCCGACGATGGGCGAATCGCCGAGCCGGCCCGGATATTTCCACGCCCAGCCGGAGGTCGACGTGACCACGCCCAGGCCCTCGGCGGCGTCGCGCGCGAGGAAGACGGTGGTGTCGCGCACCCGCTCCGGATCGGTGATCGTGTTGCTGAGCGGGGCCAGTGGAATATCGGGGAAGGCGGCCAGCTGCTCGGGCGACATCTCCTTCTGCAGCCGCTCCCACCATACGCGCTTGCTGTCCGGGTGCAGCGTGTCGTCGACGGCGAAACCGCGTTCGGTGGCGAAGCGGCGGGCGCCGGCACCGGTCAGCATCACGTGCGGCAGGTGCTTCATCACCTCATGGGCCAGCGCGGCGACCGGCAGCGTGGCCGGCACGGCGCCGACCGCGCCGACGTCGCGCGTGGTGCCGTCCATCACGCCGGCGTCGAACTCCATGTCGCCTATCATGTTCGGCCAGCCGCCATAGCCGACGCTGCGCACCTTGGCTTCGCGTTCGACCTTGGCGATACCGGCCACCATGGCGTCTATGCCGGCGCCGCCGCTTTTCAGCAGCTCGACGGTGGTATCGAAGCCGGGCCAGGCCTCGGCGTTTGCAAGCAGCATTCTCATGATTTGCTCATACGTGAAAGGAATTGGGCGATGCGTGGATGCGCCAGGCCGCCATCGGCGGCAAAGAATTGTGCGGTCGGCAGGTCGGCCAGCAGGCGCCCCTGGTCGAGGAAGACGACGCGGTTGGAGATGCTGCGCGCGAATTCGATTTCGTGGGTGACGAACAGCATCGTGGTGCCCGCTGCGGCGAGCTTGGCGAGGATGTCCAGCACTTCGGCCGTCATCTCCGGATCCAGCGCGCTGGTCACCTCGTCCAGCAGCAGGTAGCGCGGCTTCATCGCCAAGGCGCGGCAGATGCCGACGCGCTGGCGCTGTCCGCCGGACAGCTGGGCGGGGAAGGCGTTGGCCCGGTCGACCAGTCCGACGGAGGCGAGCAAGGCGCGCGCTTCCTCCTCGGCCTGGCGGCGCGGGATTTTCAGCACTTCCACCGGCGCCAGCGCGATGTTCTGCAGCGCCGTCATGTGCGGGTACAGGTTAAACAGCTGGAATACTGTGCCGGAGCAGCGGCGCGCCAGTTGCAGTTGTTTCGGGTCGTCGACGCGATGGCCATCGACGGCGATGCTGCCCCGGTCCAGTTTTTCCAGTCCGTTGATGCAGCGTATCAGCGTGGATTTGCCGGAGCCGCTGGCGCCGAGGATGGACACCACTTCGCCCGGCGCAATGCGCAGGTCTACGCCATCCAACACGGTGGTGGCGCCGAATTTCTTCCCCACGCCCTCGATCTCGATCATGCTACAAACCCTTCCATTGACTATGCGCGCGCAAGCGCGTCTCGAGGCCCGCGCAGGCCCTGGCGATCAGCTTGGCCATCAGGTAGTACAGCAGCCCGACCACCGTCCAGACGATGAAGGGCTTCAAGGTGCGCAGGTTCAGGATGTGGCCGATCTTGGTCAGGTCCAGCACACCGACCACCGAGATCAGCGATGTGACCTGGAGCTGGTTGACCAGCAATCCGGTCAGCGGCCCGAGTCCGAACGCGGCGGCCTGCGGCGCGACGACGTGGCGCAGCACCTGCCAGCGGCTCATGCCGAATACCCGCGCCGTTTCCAGCTGTTCGCGGCCGACCGATTCGATGGCCGACACGGCGATCACGTAGATGAAGGCGGCGGTATTGCCGGACAGGGTGATGACGGCCGCCTGCACCGGCGTCAGGTCGGTCTCCAGCAGCACCGGCAGGCCGAAGAAGACCAGGAACAGCTGCACCAGCACCGGCGAATTTTTCAGCAGCTCGGCGACGGCGCCGGCCAATGGCGCCAAGAGCGGCGTGCGATAGTAGCGCAGCACGGCCCAGGCCAGGCCGATCAGCAGTCCGATGGCGGTGGTGGCGGCGAACAGCGCGACGGATACGCCCAGCCCTTGCAGCAGCAGCAGGATGTCGTTGGGCGTGAAGTCGGAATAGCGCATCAGCTGCCCAGTGCGCGGTCGCGGTTCAGGCGGCGGTGCAGGGCGCCGGCCGACAGCGAGACCAGATACGTCAGCGTCACGTAGGCCAGCAGCAGCAGGGCGTACACCTCGAACGGCTGGAAGGTGTCGGCGGCGACGATCTTGGCGCTGCCGGTCAGTTCATTGACCGTGATCGCGGACAGGATGGACGACGTCAGTATCAGGTTGACGAACACGGAGCCCAGCGGCCGGACCGAGGTGCGCAGCGCGATCGGCAGCACGATCCGGCGGTAGATCGTCAGCCGCGACAGGCCGCTCACCTGGGCCGCTTCCAGCACGCCGGGTTCGATGGCAAGGATGCCGGAGCGGATCGCGTCCGAGGTGAAGGCGCCGCCGGCCAGCGACAGCGCCAGGACACCGGTGCCGAAGGCATCCAGTTCGATGCCGATTTCGGGCAGGCCGTAGAACAGGAAGAACAGCTGCACGATGAAGGGGACGTTGCGGAAGATGTCGACATAGGCATTTGCCGCGCGGCGGGCCAGCGGCGAGGCGGCGGTGCGCATCAGCGCGGCCACGATGCCCAGTGCGAGGCCGCCGGCCAGGGCCAGCGCGCAGGCGACCGCGGTCAGGCGGGCGCCGGCCGCCAGGTCGCCGAGGTAGGGTGCCAGAATAGTCGGATCGAACGCCAAACAGGGTGCTCCAGCTAAAAGTGAAACCGGTTTCACTGCAATACGGACGAGTGTCACACAAACTGCCCGGAGTTTCAAGAGGGAGGCGGCGGGACGGTGGCTAAAGCAGGGCTTCCTTCAGCGCGCTGACGCGTTCGCGGCTGGTCTGGCGGCGGTTGCCGCTGTCGAAGCCGAAGGCCAGCGCCGGCGCGCCGGACACCGGCGACGGCGCCGAACACGAGGCATGCACCTCCTGCAGCGGCAGGCGCGCCCGCAACTGCCCGATATTCTCGGCGTTGATGCCGGCGCCGGGCATGACGGCGATGCTCCCGGCGGCCGCGTCGAAGCAGCGCCGCAAGCCGTCCATGCCCTGCAGGGCGCTCTTGGCGCCGCCCGAGGTCAGGATGCGCTCGAAGCCGAGGTCTATCGCCAGCCTGGTCGCCTGCGCAATGTCGGGACACAGGTCGATCGCCCGATGCAGCGTTGCCGGCAGCGCGTGGTCGCGGGCCCGCCGTATCAGCCGGTCCAGCGTTTGCTGGTCCAGGCGGCCGTCGCGCAGCGACACGCCCAGCACCACCCCCTGCAGGCCGGCCGAAGCGACGGCGTCGATCTCATTGAGCATCAGCTGCACCTCGACGTCGTCGAAGATGAATTCGCCGCCGCGCGGACGTATCATCGCGTAGACCGGCACCGTGCTGGCCGCCGCCACCCGCATCAGCCCCGCCGAAGGGGTCAGGCCGCCGATCTCCAGCGCCGAGCACAGTTCGATCCGGTCGGCGCCGCCGGCGATGGCGGCCGCCAGGCCATCCACATTGTCGACGCAGACTTCCAACATGATTTCAGCCATGTGCACCTCCAAGTTTGCCCAGTCCCAGCCACGCGGCGCCGATCAGTCCCGGCTCGGCGCCCGCCTGTCCCGGCACGATGATGGGGCCATCGGTCTTGCGCAGGATGGCGCCGCGCACCGCGCTGTCGAGCCGCGCGATCAGCGGCGCGCTGTTGGCCAGGCCGCCGCCGACCGGCAGCACCGAGGCGCCGATGGTATTGACCAGCATCGCCAGCGGCCCGCACAGCAGGTCGATGAAACAGTCCACCGTGCGCTCCGCGTCGGCCGCGCCGGCCTCCCATGCGGCGATGATCTGGCGGCTGTCGAGCGCCGCGCCGTGCAGCGCGTGGTGCAGGCGCTCCAGCCCGCGCGCGCCGCCCACCGTATCGAGGCAGCCGGTCTGGCCGCAGCCGCAGGCGAAGCGCGGAATCGCCACCGGCGGCGTGCCGGCAAAGTGGGCGGCGACCGGGCCGTGGCCCCATTCGCCGGCAAAGCCGCCTGGACCGCCGATCAGCCGGCCCTCGATCACCAGTCCGCCGCCGACGCCGGTGCCCAATATCAGCCCGAAGACGTTGGCGTGGCCACGTCCCGCGCCGGCCTGCGCCTCGGCCAGCGCGAAGCTGTCGGCGTCGTTGGCGATCCAGACCGGCAGTTTAAAGGCATCCTCAAGATCCGCGGCTAGCGCTCGGCCGTCGATGCAGGGTATATTTGCGCACTTGATGCGGCCGTCGGCGGGATCGATCACTCCCGCGATGGAGATGGCGACGCCGTCAGAGGGGCCGCCGTCGGCGATCAAGGCACCCATGGCCGCGGTGAACGCGGCAAAGTCGTTCGTGGGCGTGGGGACGCGGCGCAAGGGGCCGATGCTGCCGTCCGCAGCCGCGCTGGCGCACTTGATGGCGCTACCGCCGATATCGAAGCATGTAATTTTCATGATTGGAATGATAGATGAAAAAGCTCCTGTTGTGCCTATGCTGGGCACTCCCGACCTCCGTCCTGGCCGCGCCATGCCTGCCGACCGATGCCCTGGTCGCGCGCGATTCCCAGTATGAAGAAGCGCTGCGGCTCGGCGATGTACCGTTCCTGCGGGACCTGCTGGCGGACGACTACGTCTGGGTCCACACGCTGGGAGCGCAGGTCGAGACCAAGGCCGTCATCCTGGCCCGTTCCGAAAAGCCGGCTATCGTCTACAAGGCCCGCACCACCAGCGACGTCCATGCCCACATCCAGGGCGACACCGTGGTGCTGCGCGGCCTGAGCACCGTCGATCAGTGGAACGCCGACGGCAAGACCTTCCGCAGCAACCGTTACCAGTTCATGCGCACCTATGTCAATGACGGCGGCAAGTGCAAGCTGCTGTCGAATCAAACGATGAAAGTATGGTCCAGCGAAAAATGACTGAAACCACGAACACCAGAGTCTCCGGCGCAACGCTGGACAGGGCCGCACTGGAAGAGCACCTTGCGCAACCGGTGCGCAGCTTCGACAACTGCAGCTTCGACGACGCCGACCTGTCGCGTCTCGACCTGCAAGGCTGCACCTTCGAACGCTGCACCTTTGTCGACGCCAGCCTGTTCGCCGCCAAGCTGGCGCGTAGCAGCTGGCTGCGCTGCCGCGGCGGTGGCGCGGATTTCGAGTGGTGGATGCGGTCGACGCGCGCTTCGATGGCTGCGACCTGAATAACACCAAGTGGCGCCGCGCCAAGCTGGCGGCGGTGTCCTACCGCGGCTGCAAGCTGACCGGCGCGTCGTTCGAGGAAGTCGCGCACCTCGGCATCAGCTTCGAGGAAAGCCTGCTGGTGGGCGCCGACCTGCGCGCCATGTCGTTCAAGAAGATGACGCTGAAGGAGCTGGATTTTTCCGACGCCTACCTGGCCGGATGCGATTTCCGCGAAGCGGTGTTTGAAGGCGGCAGCCTGCGCAATGCCACGTTGAAGCTGGCGAAATTCCAGGGAGCGGATTTGCGGGGCGCGGATATCGAAGGCGTGAAGCTGACCGAGGCCGGCCTGTTCAAAGGCGCGATCATCTCGCACGCGCAGGCGGCCAGCTTCCTGCGCGAGCTGGACCTGATCGTTGTCTAGTGGACTGCCGCCGGCAGGACAGCCGGCGGCGAAGATAATTCAGATACTTAGTTCAGTTCCGAGCGCTTGCGGGCGTAGCCGAAGTAGATCGCCAGGCCGATCACCAGCCAGATCACGAAGGCGATCCAGGTGAACGAGCTCAGATAGGTCATCAGCATGACGCAGAAGATAACGGCCAGCGCCGGGATCACCGGCACGCCCGGGCAGCGGAAGGCGCGCTTCAGGTCTGGGCGGGTTTTGCGCAGGATGATAACGGCGATCGACACCAGGCTGAATGCGGCCAGCGTGCCGATGTTGATCAGCTCCGTCAGCACGTTCAGCGGCACCACGGCGGCGATCAGGCCGAACACGATGCCGACCAGCCAGGTGGCGAAGAACGGCGTGTGGAAGCGCGGATGCACCTTCGACAGGCGCTTCGGCAGCAGGCCGTCGCGCGACATGGCGAAGATGATGCGGGTCTGGCCGTAGGCCATCACCAGGATCACGGTGGTCATGCCCAGGATCGCGCCCAGGTCGACGAAGCCGGCGAACCAGTTCTCGCCCGCGTGCTGCAGCGCCAGCGACACCGGATGGTCGATGCCGAGGAATTGCTGGTACGGCACGATGCCGGTCATGATGGCCGACACCACCACGTACAGGATGGTGCAGGCGGCCAGCGAACCGATGATGCCGATCGGCAGATCGCGCTCGGGGCGTTTCACTTCCTCGGCGGCCGAGGTCACGGCGTCGAAGCCGATGAAGGCGAAGAACACCAGCGCGGCGGCGCTCAGCATGCCGTTGTAGCCGAACGGCAGGAACGGCTGCCAGTTGGCCGGCTGCACGTGACGCGCGCCGACCACGATGAACAGCAGCACCACGCCGACCTTGATCGCCACCATGACGTTGTTCAGGCGGGCCGATTCACGCACGCCCCAGCTCAGCATCGCGGTCAGCACCAGCATGATGCACAGCGCCGGCAGGTTGATCAGCGTGTGCACGCCGGGCAGCGCGCCCGGAGCGGCCGTCAAGGCGACCGGAAGATGGATGCCGAAGCCGGCGATCAGCGACTGGAAGTAGCCGGACCAGCCGACCGATACCGCCGACGTGGCCAGGCCGTATTCGAGCAGCAGGTCCCAGCCTATCATCCAGGCGGCCAGTTCGCCGAGGGTGGCGTAAGTGTAGGTGTAGATGGAGCCGGCCACCGGGATGGTGGAAGCGAATTCCGCGTAGCACAGCGCGGCAAAGCCGCAGGCGATGGCGGCGACGATGAACGACAGCGTCAGCGCGGGGCCGGCGGTGACGGCGCCGGTGCCGGTCAGGACGAAGATGCCGGTGCCGACGATGGCGCCGATACCCATCAGGATCAGGTCGAAGGGACCGAGTACTTTCGCCAGGCCGCCGGGTTTGCGGCTGTTGGCGATCATGTCGTCAAGGTTCTTTGTTCTAAAGATGCTCAAAATGGCTCCAATTTTATTGTGTTTATCTCTGTTCCCAAGACGGCCTCATGAGCCGTTTCAGGCAACGGCAAATAATACAGGAAGTTGGCGCTTGTGCCGAGGTTGTTGTTATATGGGCAAGCCAAATCCGCGAATCGGCGGCCAGCATGTTGCTGTTTGGTGCGATACTTGCTGTATCGACTGTTGATTGGGTTTCCCTGATGAAAATTGTGATTGCGCCCGACTCGTTCAAGGAGAGCCTGACCGCGATGGAGGTGGCCAATGAAATCGAGGCCGGCTTCCGCGAGTTCTTCCCGGACGCCGAGTATCGCAAGCTGCCGGTGGCCGACGGCGGCGAAGGCACGGTGCAGGCGATGATAGACGCCAGCGGCGGGCGCCGCATTGAGCTGCAGGTCGCCGGCCCGCTGGGCGCGCCGGTCGCCGCGTTCTACGGCATGATGGGGGATGGGAAAACAGCGGTGATCGAAATGGCCGCCGCCAGCGGGCTGGAACTGCTGGCGCCCGCGCAGCGCGATCCGATGCGCACCACCAGCTACGGCACCGGCGAGTTGATACGCCATGCGCTCGACGCCGGCGCGCGGCGCTTCGTGCTGGGCGTGGGCGGCAGCGCCACCAACGACGGCGGCGCCGGCATGCTGCAGGCGCTGGGCGTGCGCATGCTCGATGCCGGCGGCGCCGAGCTGTGCGCCGGCGGCGGCGCCTTGCGCGCGCTGGCCCGGATCGATGCCGCCGGTCTCGATGCGCGCATCGCCGAGGCGCAATTCGACGTCGCCTGCGACGTCAGCAACCCGCTGGTCGGCCCGCAGGGAGCCTCGCATATCTTCGGCCCGCAAAAAGGCGCCGATGTCGCCACGGTCCTGCAACTGGACGACAACCTGCGCCACTACGCCGCCATCGTCGCCCGCGACCTGGGGCGGCAGCTGGCCGAGGTGGCCGATGTGCCGGGCTCCGGCGCCGGCGGCGGCATCGCGGCGGCGATGCTGGTGTTCCTCGGCGGCCGGCTGCGTCCCGGCAGCGAGATCGTGACGGCGGCGGTCGGGCTGGATGCGGCCGTGGCAGACGCCGACCTGGTGATCACCGGCGAAGGCCGCATCGACAGCCAGTCCATCCACGGCAAGACGCCGATCGGCGTGGCGCGCGTGGCGCAGCGGCACGGCAAGCCGGTGATCGGCATCGCCGGCTGTCTGGCGCCGGGCGCCGGCGTGGTGCACCAGCACGGCATTGACGCCGTGTTCGCGGCGGTCGCTCGCCCGTGCAGCGTCGAGCAGGCGCTGGCCGAGGCGGCGCAGAACGTGCGCAGCGCCGCGCGCAACGTGGCGGCGGTGCTCAGCCTGGGCGCCAGGTTGTAGATGAAGCCAGCCGCCCGACGCCCGCTGCCGTCGATCCGGACGCAGATCTACACTTTGGTGTGGGCCTGCGCGCTGCCGGCCGTTGTCGGCTTTGCGCTGTTGGCGAATAACTTCTTCGAGCGCGAACGCGCGCAGATCCAGCATGAGGCGCTGATCACCGCGCGCGCCCTGATGCGGGTGGTCGACCGCGACCTGAACACAGGCATCTCCCTGGCGTTGGCCTTGAGCCATTCGCCCAGCCTGGACCGGGGCGACCTGACCGCGTTCCACCGCCAGGCCACGCGGGCACTGGGTCCCGAATTCCCCGGCTTTAATTTTGTGCTGAGCGACCGCGACTCGGTCCAGCTGCTCAACACCGTGCGGCCGTTCGGCGGATCGATGGCCGATCCGGGCAGCCTCGAACGCATCCGCAAGGTGTTCGATACCGGGCGGACGGTGGTGTCGGATGTGTTTATCGGCGGCGCGCTGAAACGGCCGCTGGTGGCGGTGCACGTGCCGGTGATCCGCGACGGCAAGGTGATCTACTGTATCTCGGTGGGCTTCGTGCCGGAGCGGCTGGGCAAGGTGTTGATGGAACAGGGATTGTCGAAGGGACGGGTGGCCGGCATTTTCGATACGCAGGGCGTGACTGTGGCGCGCACACTCGAACCTGAAAAATACATCGGCAAACCTGGCTCGCCCTCGCTGCTGGCGCAGATGGGGCGCAGCGGCGACGCGGTGATCGAATCGACCACCCACGAGGGAACGCCGGTGTATTCGATGATCAGCCATTCGACGGCCACCGGATGGGCGGTGGTGATCGCCGTCCCGCGCAGCACGGTGCTGGCGGAGATGCTGAAATCGATCAGGTGGATCAGCCTGTTGGTGGCGGGACTGCTGGCGATGGGCGTCGCGATGGCCTGGTACTTTGCGCGCCGCATCGGCGATTCGGTCAGCATGCTGTCGCTGGCGGCGACCGCGCTGGGGCGCGGCGGCGGCGCCGTCTCCGGGCGCGGGCGCGCGCGGCCGACCTTCCTCGAGGCCGACGATGCCCTGCAGACGCTGCACGCGGTGGAGACGGAACTGCAGCAGTACCGCGACCGCCTGGAAAGCGTGATCGAGGAACGCACGCTGCAACTGAAATCGGCCCGGCGCGAGGCGATCGACAAGGAGCTGCGCACGCGCACCGTGATGGAAAACGTCGGCGACGGCATCATCACCATCAACGCCAGTGGCGTGATCGAATCGTTCAACCGCGCCGCCTCGGGCATTTTCGGCTATACGACGGAGGAGGCGGTCGGTTCCAACATCGTGCGGCTGATGCCGGAGCGGATGCGGGGCGCGCATGACGCGGGCATGAAGCGCTACCTTGGCGGCGGCGCGCCGACGGTGGTAGGCAAGAACAATGTCGAGCTGGAGGGACTGCGCAAGAACGGCACCACCTTCGCGCTGCAGCTGTCGATACGGGCGCTGCATGTCGAAGGCCAGCCGCTGTTCGTCGGCATCGTGCGCGACGTCACGGAGCAGAAGCGCGCCGAAACGGAACTGCGGCAGGCGATGGAGCAGGTGCAGATCGCCAGCGCCGCCAAGGACATCTTCGTGGCCAATATGAGCCACGAACTGCGCACGCCGATGAACGCCGTGCTGGGCATGGCGCATTTGCTCAGCACCACCGGGCTGTCGCAGGAGCAGGCACGCTACCTGGAGATGATACGGGCTTCCGGACAGTCGCTGCTGGGGATACTGAACGATATCCTGGACTACTCCAAGATGACCGCCGGGAAGATCGAAATCCATCCGGCGAGCTTCCATCTGGACGAGGTGCTGCATTCGCTGGCCAGCATCATGAGCGTCAGCGTCGGCGAAAAGAACCTGGAGCTGTGCATCGGCGTGGAGCTGGACGTGCCGCGCATGCTGGTGGGCGACGCGCTGCGCCTGCAGCAGATACTGGTCAACCTGACCGGCAACGCCATCAAGTTCACCGCGCAGGGCGAGGTGTCGGTGCTGGTGGAGCGCGCGGACGGCGACGGCCCGCTGCTGATGCTGCGCTTTACCGTGCGCGACACCGGCATCGGCATGAGCGGGGAACAGCTGGCGCGTTTGTTCTCGCCGTTCACGCAGGGCGACCTGTCGACCACACGGCGCTTCGGCGGCACCGGGCTGGGACTGACGATCTCCAAGGGCCTGATCGAGCTGCTGGGCGGGACCATCGCCGTGCACAGCGTGGTCGGGGAGGGCAGCACGTTTGCGTTTACGCTGCCGATGAACCCTTCCGGCGAGGCGGCGGCGGAGACCGGCAAGCAGGCCGGCCGTCTGCACCTGCTGGTGGTGGACGACAACCCGACCAGCCGCTCCTTCCTCGGCAAGACCATCATGGGCTGGAACTGGACCTGCGATGTCGTGGCCTCGGGCGAGGAAGCGCTGGAGCTGCTGGATGGCGGACGGACTTACGATGCGGCGCTGGTGGACTGGCAGATGCCCGGCATGGACGGTCCGGCCGCCATGAGCGCGATCCAGCGGCAGATGCCGGGCGTGCCGGTGATCTGCATGGTCAACGCGTTCGGGCGCAACAAGCTGGTAGAGGAAGCCGCGTCGAACAGCGCGTCGGCATTCCTGACCAAGCCGGTGACATCGTCCACACTGTTCGACGCGATGCAGACGGCGCTGGCGCATCGCCCGGTTGGCGCGGTGGACGGCGATCCGGTGGCGGCACCGGCGTTTGCGGGCCTGCGCGTGCTGCTGGTCGAGGACAACCTGATCAACCAGCATGTGGCGCGCGGCATCCTTGAACACGCCGGCGCCGTGGTGACGGTGGCGGACAACGGCGAGGCCGCGCTTGCGCGCCTGCGCGAGAGCAGCGGCTACGACATGGTGTTGATGGACGTGCAGATGCCGGTCATGGACGGCTTTGCGGCGACGCGCGCGATTCGCACCGAGCTGGCGCTGGCCTTGCCGGTGATCGCGATGACGGCCGGCGTGATGGAGTCCGAGCGCGAGCAGTGCATCGCCGCCGGCATGGACGATTTCATCGGCAAGCCGATCGACGTCGAGCAGATGTTCGCCGTCATGAAGAAGCACCTGCCCGCAGGCGCGGCCTAAAAGAAGGTATTGACGGCGTGGCGCACGCTGTAGTCGTCGTCTACCGCCAGGATCAGGGGCCACTTGTCGAAGGTGGTGCAGGGGTGCGAAATGCCGCAGCCTATCAGGTCGCCGACCTCCAGTTCCGCTCCGATGGCATGGCCCTCCGGCAGCCGCAGATAGGCGTGTTGGTCGTTCATTTTCTCGATGCGGCAGCCGTCCGGCAACGCTGCGGGCCTGGCCGCGGCCGTGCCCGGGCGGTGCGACAGCAGGGCGCGCGGCAGGTCCATGTCGTAAGAGGCGTCGCGCTTGCCCATGCCCAGTATCGCCAGCGTCGGCTCGGGACGCGACAGCACCATGCTCCACACTTCCAGCGCCGGCCGCAGGCCCTGGTCCTGCGCCGTGCCTTCGCGCTCGTTGAGCTGGGCGATCATGCCGTTATAGAAGCCGTGGTCGCTGGTCAAGTAGCAGCCGCTGCGCAGCACCGGCAGCACCGTGCGCGACAAGCCCTTGACCTGCGCGAAGCCTGCGGCGACCAGGTCGAAGTAGGCGGAGCCGCCCGCCGACAGCAGGATCTGGTCGCGCGTGAACAGCTGCTCGGCGTCGGCCTGGCGCAGCAGCTCGGACAATTGACCGACAAAGCCGCCGACGGCCTCGCGGTCCTGCTTCGCGTCGTGGCTGTGCAGCAGGCCCTCGTAGCCCTCCATGCCGGCCAGTTCGAGGCCGGGCGCGGCGGCGACCTCTCGCGCCAGCGCCAGGGCCTGGTCCGTGCTCCGGCAGCCGGCGCGTTTGCCGGCCAGGCCCAGCTCCACCAGCAGCGGCAAGGGCCGCTGCATGCCCAGCTTTTTCGCCGCCTGCGACAGGCGCGCCACGCCGGCGCTGGAATCGACCAGCGCGTAGAACTCGAACGATGGATCGCGCTGCATCAGCGTCAGCATGGCGTGGATGTCGGCCGGCGCCACCAGCTGGTTGGCCAACAGCACGCGCCGCACGCCGAAGCGGTAGGCCACCTGCACTTGCGCGGCGGTGGCCAGCGTCATGCCCCAGGCGCCGTTGGACAGCTGGGCGTCGAACAGCTGGGGGCTCATCGTGGTCTTGCCGTGAGGCGCCAGTTGCGCGCCGTACTGCGCGCAGAAGCGCCGCATCCATTGCAGGTTGTGCTCCAGCGCCGAGATCTTCAGCAGCGCCACCGGAAAGCCGGTCTCCGCCCGCAACACGTTCCAGTGCTGGGCTGCGATGTCCGCCTGGCGCAGCGGCATGGTGATCGGCAGTCCCTTGACGCCGGGCTGCAGCAGCTGCTGTTCAAGCTTGGTGATGGAGGCTGGGGCGGTGCGGTTCAAGTGTGGTCCCGTTCAGAGTGCATGTGCTTGCCGCCATTTTACTCCGTCGCGAGGCAGGAGCAGTCCGACGCCGTGGCGGCGCCAACTCCGATAGGCGCGAACGACCGGGCTTTGGATAATCGTCACACAGCGGCCGCCGGCCGCGTTGATCACACGGAGGAGTACGATGAATATCATCATCTGGATAGTGGTGGGAGGAATACTGGGCTGGCTGGCCAGCCTGGTCATGCGAACCGACGCGCAGCAGGGGCTGGTGCTGAACGTCGTGGTCGGCATAGTCGGCGCGCTGCTCAGCGGCTGGCTGCTGGCGCCGATGCTGGGCACCGGCACCATCAATGCGAACGACTTCAGCGTCGAATCACTGGCGGTATCCTTCGTCGGCGCGCTGGTGCTGCTGGCCGTTGTCAACCTGCTGCGGCGCGGCCGGTTGCGCTAGGCGGCTTTGGGGTGCTGCCGGCGGCGCCACCCGCGCCGCACGCCGCCGGCGTAGGCCAGGCGGGCCGGAACGGTCAGCGTCACGCGGGTGCCTTTGCCGGGTGCGCTATCGATGTCCAGCTTGCCCCCGGCGCGCGCCGCCCGTTCGCGCATGCCGACCAGGCCGTAGTGTCGGGGGCTGTTCTCGCCCTGTACCTCGGCGGCGGTCATGCCCTTGCCGTTGTCGACCACCTGCAGCATGAAGTGTTCGCGTTCGTAGATGAGCTGCACCTCCACCTGGGCCGCACCGGCATGATGGAAGGCGTTGCGCATCGCTTCGCGGCCGATCTCGCAGGCTTCCTCCGCCACCAGGGCGTCGAGCTTGACGCGCGCGCCGCAGACCATCAGCACGAATCGGGTGCCGGGATGCTCGCTTTCCAGCTGGAGGCCGGCCTCGCGCGCGGCGCGCTCGACGTCGTCGATGCGGCCGGAGCGCAGCTCGTGCACCTGGTCGCGGCCTTCGACGACGGTGTCGCTGGCATTGTCGAGGATGGGCTCCAGCGCCTTGCGCGCCGCGCTGTCTTGCGGCAGCGTGGTGACGACCACGTCCAGCCGCAGTATGATCGCCTGCACGCTCTGCAGGAAGGTATCGTGCAGCGTGCGGGCGATGCGTTCGCGTTCCGCCATGCGCACGTGCATGCGCTCGGCCACGCGTTCGACGGCGACGCGCATGCGGTGCAGGTAAAGCAGGTACAGCAGGCCGGCCGCCGCCAGCACGCATAGTAGCTTGAACCAGATGCTCTGCACGAAGGTCGGCGCGATCTCGAATTCCAGCAGCGCCTCCTGCTCGACCGGCACGCCGTCGTCGTTCCAGGCGCGCACGCGGAAGCTGTAGCTGCCCGGGCCGAGGTTGGTGTAGTAGGCGGTGCGGCGGCCGCCTGCCTCCAGCCAGTCGCCGTTGACGCCGGACAGCCGGTACTGGAAACGCATCGCCTCGGGCTTGCCGAGGCCGGGCGCGGTGAACTGGATGTCCAGGTCCTGCGATCCGGGCGGCAGGCGCAGGCCGGCCTTGGCGGCGTAGCTGATGGCGCCGGCGTCGATGCGCAGCACCCGCACTTCCGGCTTGAAACCGTTGCGGCGGATCTGGCCCGGGGCCAGCCGCACGATGCCGCCGCTGGCCATGAACCACAGCTGGCCCGCGCGGTCGGCAAACACGCTGGGCAGGCGGTTCTCCACCATCGCCTGGCCCGGATAGCCATCCAGGGCGCCGGTCAATTCGTAGCGCAGCGGCGCGTCCGGATGGTCGACGGCGTCGCGCCAGTCGTCGCGGCGCACGTGGACCACGCCCTTGGCGCCGTTGAGCCAGCGGTCGCCGTCGGCGGTGATGGCCATGCCGGAGATGTTGACCAGCGCGTCGGGCCGGTCGGTCTTGAGCATGCGGAAGCCCTGGCCCTGCAATACCGCCAGGCCCTGGTCGCCGCCGGCCACGACGTCCTCGCCGGCGGTGATGCTGGTGATCAGCCCCAGGGCACGGCCGTCGTATGTGGTCATCTTGCCGTTGTCGTTGAAGACCAGCATGCCGTCTGCCGTGGCGTGCCAGCGCTGGCCGGCGCCGCGCCCGGGTGCGCCGAGGAAGATGCGTGGCGACAGCGTGAAGGCGCTGCGCGGCAGCCAGCGGCCGTCCACGTAGCCCATCAGGCCGACCTTGGAGGCCGCCATCCACAGCACCTTGCCGTCGTCCTGCAGACCGAGCACGTCGAGGTCCGTGGGCTGGCCGTCGGGGCCCGGCGGCAGCGGTATCTTGCTGACCTGGCCGTGCAGGCGGCGCTCGATCTCGCGCCGGCCCGCCAGCAGCAGCGCGCCGTCGCGGGCGTTGGCCACCACCGAGAACGGCTGGCTGCGTTCTTCCTGCGGCGCCTTGCCCGGCGCCAGTCGCCAGGCGGTGGCGGTGTTCTGCGTGGTGGCCCAGACGCCGCCCTCGGTGTCGCCGGCCATGCTGAAAATGCCGGCCGACAGCGGCACCCGCGCCGGTATCAAACGGTTTTCGCGGAAGCGGTCGAGGCCACCCTGGGTGGCGATCCAGATATTGCCTTCGCGGTCTTCCATGATGACGTTGGCGGCGCGCGCGGACATCTGTGTGAGCGGATTCAGCGTGTCTGTGGCGTCGCGCACCGGCGTGAATGCGTCCTGCCGTTGGCCGCCGCGCGCCACCACACACAAGCCCTGCGGACAGTGCTGGGTCCACAGATTGCCGTCACGGTCGAACTGGCCGGCCCAGCGTGATTCGGCCGGATTGAAGCCGGCTGAACGCGGCAGCGCGCGGGCCGGGGCGTAGCCGGGCGGAAGGCTCAGCGCCAACGGCACCGGCTGCAGGCGCTGCCCATCGGCCAGCCACAGGCGGCCGTCGGGCGATTGAATCAGCGCGGCGTCGTTGGCCTGCGCCAGCACTTGCTGGAATTTTCCGGTGGCGCGGTCCAGGCGGTACAGGCCCAGGGCATTGATGGTCCAGACCTGGCCGTACTGGTCGAGCAGTACGCTCTTTGCCATCAACTCCGGCAGGCCTTGATCCGGGCCGATCTTGCGCGGCTGGCCGTGCGCATGCAGGAACAGGCCGTTGTCGCTCGCGATCCACACGCCGCCGTCGCTGTCCGGCGCCAGCGTCATGACGCGGCCGTTCTTGCTGTCGAATGCGGGCAGGTCTTCCAGCCTGCCGTCCTTGTGCAGCACCGACAGGCTGCCGACCATGTAGCTGATCCACAGGTCGCCGTTGTCCTGCGCGCGCAGTTCGGTGATGCGGCGGCGGGCGAATTCGCCGTTGATCGGCAGGACGTAGCGTTCGAAGCGCACGCCGTCGAAGCGGAACAGGCCGGTCGTGGTACCCAGCCACAGCCAGCCGTCCGGTGTCTGCGCCAGGCTTTTTACCTCGCCCGGCGCGCCGTCGCGCGCGGTCCATGAGGCGTGATTGTAGTCGTCGAGCCGGATGTCCGGATTGAGCGCCGCGGCCGGCGCGCACGCCAGCCACAGCATGGCGGCGCCGACGAGGGCACGCCAGCTCCGGCCGCGCCGCACGTTCATTGCACCGCTGCGGCGCTTGGCTTTTTGGTGCGCAGCTGGTAGCCGACGCCCAGCACCGCCAGCCATACCGGGATCAGGTACACCGACAGCTGCAGGTCCGGCGTCATGTACATCACCACCAGGATGCCGGCCAGGAAGGCCAGGCACAGGTAGTTGGTCAGCGGGTAGCCCAGGCTGCGGAACGCGGTGGTCTGGCCCTCGGCCTTTTTCTGCGCGCGGAAGCGCAGGTGGATCCAGCTGATCATGCCCCAGTTGATGATCAGCGCCGAGACGACGAGTCCCATCAGGAAGCCGAAGGCCTTGCCCGGCATGAAGTAGTTGACGGCCACGCAGATGCCGGTCGCCAGCGCGGACACGCCCAGCGCCGCCAGCGGCGCGCCGCGCTTGTTCAACTTCAGCAGCGCCTGCGGCGCGTTGCCTTGCTTGGCCAGGCCGTACAGCATGCGGGTGTTGGAATACACGCAGCTGTTATACACCGACAGCGCGGCCGTCAGCACCACCGCGTTCAGCGCGTGCGCCACCAGGTTGCTGTTCAGCGCATGGAAGATCAGCACGAACGGGCTGCCGCCGGTGACCACCTTCTGCCAGGGGTACAGCGACAGCAGGATGCCCAGCGCGCCGATGTAGAAGATCAGGATGCGGTAGATGGCCTGGTTGGTGGCCTTGGGAATGGTATGTGATGGATTGTCCGCCTCGGCGGCGGTGATGCCGATCAGCTCCAGGCCGCCGAACGAGAACATGATGACGGCCATCGCCATGACCAGGCCGCCGACCCCGTTGGGGAAGAAGCCGCCGTGTTGCCACAGGTTGGCGACCGTGGCTTCCGGACCGGCGCTGCCGGAGAACAGCAGGTAGGCGCCGAACACGATCATGCCGACGATGGCGACCACCTTGATGATGGCGAACCAGAACTCCATCTCGCCGAAGGCCTTGACGTTGGACAGGCTGATGGTGTTGATGATGACGAAGAAGGCCAGCGCCGAAACCCAGGTCGGGATCGCGGGCCACCAGTACTGGACGTAGATGCCGACCGCCGACAGTTCGGCCATGCTGACCAGCACATACAGCACCCAGTAGTTCCAGCCCGCCGTGAAGCCGGCCAGGTGGCCGCAGTATTTGTCGGCGAAGTAGCTGAACGAACCGGCGACCGGCTCGTCGACCACCATCTCGCCCAGCTGGCGCATGATGAAGAAGGCGATCAGGCCGGCCATGCCGTAGCCCAGCAGCACCGACGGCCCGGCCATCTGTATGGTTTGGGCGATGCCGAGGAACAGGCCGGTGCCGATGGCGCCGCCAAGCGCGATCAGCTGGATGTGCCGGCTCTTCAGGCCCCGTTTGAGTTCGTTCTTACCATCTGCCATCTGATTCCCTGGGCGGTATGCAAAAACGATGATTCTAATGCAAAAGCCGGACGGTGAAAAAGAAATCGCACCGCCGGCCTGGGCGGTTGCGTCTAGTCTTGCGGGAAACGCTCGCGCCAGAAGGCCGTGAGACGGGGATCTTCGTCCACGCGGCGTACCACCGGCGTCATGCGGGGCGCGACCTCGTAGAAACGATCGCGCCAAGGGCCGAAGCGGGAGACCACCGTGACGTAGAGGTCAAGCACGGACAGATCATCACCAAGAAGATAGCGGCCCGGCTCTAGCTGGCGATCCATGTTGTTCCAACAAAATGCGATGCGCTCATGCACTGCGTTGACCACGGACGTTCGTGCGCTGACGGGCGCGCCGATACGCTGGACATCGGGTTTGATCCAATGGAGCGAGTAGATGGCTGAGGATACGTAGACCATCCATCGCAGAAACTGACGTCGCCGAGCGTCTTCCGGCGCCGGCGCCAGGCCCGCGTCAGGGTACATATCCGCGAGGTAGATCAGTATCGCCGCGCTCTCCGTCATGACCTCTCCGTCTGGCATGACCAAGGTTGGGATCTGCCGCATCGGATTTTCCGTTGCGACGCGGTTCCTGGCTTCCTCATCCACCCAAGTGGCGCCCTCGATGAGGGAATACGGAACACCGAGAAGTGTCAGCGCGGCTTCGACGGCGATCGATCCCGACGCTTGTGCACCATAAACCGTGAGAAGGGTCACATCTGCCATCGGGTTCCCTGAGCGGTATGCAAAGACGCTGATTCTAATGCAAAAGCCGGCGGGCGAAAAAGAAATCGCGCCGCCGGCTTCGGGCATCACTCGTGCGGCGGCAATGGCTTGAATTTCAAATGCAACATGGTGTAGTGCTCGTAGTGGCCCACGCCGTGTTTGATAATCGGATCTTCCGATGTCAACGCGCCGATCTCCTGGTCGTCCGCGATCTGGTACAGCGACACCCCATAGCCGCCAGTCTCATCGATCACCGGTCCATGCGCCACAATCACGCCTTGGCCCAGCAACTGGTTCAGATAGCTGCCATGCCGCTGCATCCAGGCTTGCTCATCGGCAGACATGGTGGCCAGGAAGTTCGCGCGTGGCGGAACGTATTTGCAGAGGTAGTATTTCATGATAGGGCGGTCTCCACACTTTTCAGAATCGAACCTTCAAACATCTTCGGCGCATAGCTTTGCAGGAACAGAATCATGCCGGTCATCTTGCCGACCGGATTGCTGAATTTCGGTTCCTGCGTGCTGATCAACCGATTAATGGTATCGACCACCGCATCCGGCGCCTCCGCTTCATCGATGCCCTTTTGAGTTGCGGCATTCGCCTTGCGGCGATAGCTGTTGTAATCCGCGATATTGGTCTGGCTTGCCGCAACTGCGTTATGGGCCAGGTTGGTCTTGAACCACACCGGCTCAACCATGCTGACCTTGATGTTGAATTGGTTCAGCTCGAAGCGCAGCGATTTGAAGTACCCCTGTACCGCGTGCTTGGAGGCGCTGTAAAACGACAGGTTGGGCGGTCCGATCAGGCCGACGATGGAACTGACCGTAATAATCTGCCCCTGCTTCTGCGCGCGGAACCGCGGCAGCAAAGCATTCGTCACCTTCACCGTGCCCCAGAAGTTGGTTTCAAACTGCTGCCTCCCCAGCTCAATCGAGGTCTCCTCGGCGATGCCCGTCACCATGTAGCCAGCGTTATTGACCAGCACATCGAGCTTCGACGTGTGCTGGAACAGCGCTTCCGTGAATGCCCGGATGGAGCGGTCGTCGCCGATATCCAGTGGGAGCAGCTTGAACGGCAACTTGCCGGCATGCTTTTCCGGCTCGCGGCTGGTGCCGATCACTGTGTGGCCTTGTTGGTGCAGGTGGTTCGCCAACAGCAAGCCGAAACCCGACGATGCGCCGGTAATCAGGATAGTCTTTTTCATTTCATTGCCTTCTTTGTAGAGTTTTGCAGTGGCTTTACTTTGCCTGAGGCGGACGATGCTGGCACTCGCCAATCGCGCCACATAAGCGCAAAATGCGCCAACTTCACCGTAGGCGTCCTGGCGCAGTTGGCTATTGTGGTGGCGTGTTCTGCGAGCTAGACTGATCCCATGAACTCATCAAATAAAATGGACTATGCGATCTGGCCGGGCTGGCGCCTGTTGATGCAGGATGCGGGGCTGGCCACCGCGCCGGTACTGCGCCGCGCGCAATTGCCCGGCGACTTGTTCGTGCGCCAGAACGTGCGTCTGGATGCAGCCAACTTCTTCAAGCTGTGGACCGCGATCGACGACGAAGCGGCATCGCTCGCCCCGGACCTGCCGGCGCCACTGCGTATCGCCAAGGTCATGTCCTCTGAATGGTTCGATCCTGAACTGTTTGCCGCGCTGTGCAGTCCTAATCTGGCCGCTGCGCTGGATCGGATCAGCAAGTACGTCAAATTAATCGCGCCCATGAGCATCAACATGACGCGTGCGCCGGCGCAGACCACTGTCACCATCGACTTCATCGACCCCACCACGCGGCCGCCGTTGGTGTTCCTGGCGTTCAAGCTGGTTTTCTTTGTTCAGCTGGCGCGCCTGGCGACGCGCACGCATGTCCAGCCACTGCGCGTCAGTTGGCCTCTTCATGCCATCACCGCAGCGGACGCGGATAAATACGCCTCGCACTTTGGCATGGCGCTGACCGATGCGCAGCTGGCCACGTTGGTATTCGCCAACGAGGATATGGACCGCCCCTTTCTTACCGAAAACCACAAGATGTGGCTGTTTTTCGAACCGTCGTTGCGGCAGCGGCTGGCCGATCTGGACCGCAGCGCCGGCATGCTGGAGAGGGTGCGCAGCACGTTGCTGGAATGCCTGCCTGCCGGCGAAGTGTCGATGCTGACGGTCAGCCGCAAGCTGGCAGTCAGCACGCGCACGCTGCAACGTCGGCTGAAAGAGGAGGGCACCACGTTCCAGCAAACGCTGGATATGCTGCGCGGTTCGCTGGCACACCACTATTTGCGCAACACGCACATGTCGGGTGCGGAGATCTCCTTTCTGTTGGGCTTCGAGGATTCCAATTCCTTTGCCAGGGCATTTCATGCCTGGACAGGAAAGACCCCGCAGACGGTAAGGGAGGAAAGCGTTGCGACAACGGTTTAACGCCTCACAACACATTTTTTTGAAATCGTGTATGATGATCATCATGCGAAATTCAAAACCCACCACCAGAACGACAGCCAAGGAAGCCTCGCATGAGCGCATCGTGTCCGCCGCTGCGCGGGCGATCCGTCGCAGCGGCTATGACGGAACCGGAGTCGCCGACATCATGAAGGAGGCCGGGCTGACCCATGGGGCTTTCTACGCCCACTTCGCCTCGCGCGAGGCCATGCTGGCGGAAGCAGTGGGGCGGGCCTGCGCGGAGTCGGCCGCCGTGGCGGCAGACGTCGTGGCCAGTGTGCCGCCGGAACAGGCTTTGACCTACATGCTCCACGCCTATCTCTCGCGAGAAAACCTGGAGCAGGTGGAGCAGGGATGTCCGCTGGCCGCGCTGGGCTCGGAGACCGTGCGCCAGGCGCCCGAAGTCCGGCGCGTGACCACCCGGTACATCAAGGAAATGGTCGATCTTGTTGCCCGCCAGTCGCCGGATTGGGGGCAGCCCGGTGTCCACGAACGCTCCCTCGTGACCATCGCTGCCATGGTCGGCACCTTGCTGTTGGCCCGCGTCGTCGACGAGCCGGCGCTATCCGACAGTCTGCTGACGGCTGCCTTGAAGCATCTGCCTATCGCCTGACACCACTGAAATCCATCAATTCTTCGCTTGCCTAAAAATATGATGATCGTCATACGAAAATAAAAATTACGTCCCCGTCGTGGAGTCATATGACGCCATGCACAACCCTCGCTACGTCAGGAACAAGGAAAATCATGAAAGCGCTCACCTTCAAACGCTATGGCAAGTCGCCCGACATCGGCATCTCGGACGTTCCCCGCCCCACGCTCAAGCCCAACGAGCTGCTGGTTCAGGTCCACGCCGCGGGCGTGAACCCGATCGACAACATAATCCCCACCGGCATCTTCAAACCCGTCCTTCGGTTCCGGCTTCCGGCTACGCTGGGCAGCGATCTGGCCGGTGTGGTGACGGAGGTCGGCAGCGGCGTGACTCGCTTCAAGCCCGGCGATGCAGTCTTCGCCAGCATCTTCGACATGGGCACGGGCTCGATCGCCGAGTTCGCGGTGGTGCCGGAGAGCGCCGCCGCGATGAAGCCGGCCAACCTGGACTTCGTGCAGGCGGCATCGATCCCGATGGTTGGGCTCACCTCGTGGCAGGCGCTGAAAGAACGCGCCATTCTTCGCGCCGGTCAAAAAGTGTTCATCCCTGCAGGCTCCGGCGGCATTGGCACGTTTGCGATCCAACTGGCAAAGCACCTGGGCGCCAAGGTGGGAACGAGCACCAGCACGGGCAACGTCGAACTGGTGAGCAGCCTTGGCGCGGACGAGGTGGTTGACTACAAGAAGCAGGAGTTCGAGAAAGTGCTGCGCGGCTACGACGCGGTGCTTGGCACGGTCAGGGGGGATGCGTTGGAGAAAACCGTCGATATCCTCAAGCCGGGAGCCACGATGGTATCCCTGGTCGGACCACTGGACGCGGCATTCGCCCGCGCTCGACGGCTGAACTTCTTGCTGACGTTCGTGTTCGGCTTGATGAGCCGCAAGATCATGCGTCTTGCGAAAAGGCGGGATGTCGCCTACTCATTTTTGTTCGTGCGTCCCGATGGCGATCAACTCGCCCAAATCGGCGAACTCCTGGAGGGAGAGCACATCCGGCCGGTGATCGACAAGGTGTTTCCATTCGAACAGGCAAAGGAAGCCCTTGAATACCTTGCCCAGGGGCGTTCCAGGGGCAAGGTCGTCGTCAAGATGAGATAGAGGCGATCAAAGCCCCCGGTGACCTGGTTTCACACGCCGGGACCTATGGCGGGGAGGGCAAGAGTCGGGCTACTGAGAGTTATTACATCTTATCTCTGCCGCCGCGCTTCCTCTTCCTTTTTCATATCCAGTTGCGCCTGGCGGTGCGTCTCGGCCTTGCGCCGTTCGTTTTCCTGGATTTGCGCGATTTGCCGCTCCAGCAGTTGTACGGTGCGGTTCAGATCCTCGATCTCCTTGATCAGCTGCAGGCGCACCTGGGGATCGCTGGTTTCCATCAGCTGCTTCTGCAGCGCGACGATCTGTTTGCGCAACTTCTTGATATTCCCGAGCAGGCCATTAATCTGTGCCTGGGCGCCGGAGCCGACACCCGCGCTGCGCGCGCCTCCTGAAGTAATGCTGGATACCATTGTGACTCCTGGTTGGTTTTTTGGCATTGTAAGTCAACTAACTGTGTATAAGTGTAAATACGACTCGAAATTTCCAGAAATATCAGTATCCTTACGTTCTTTCGAAAATCGAGGACTGCATGAAAACCAGCAAACCAGTTTCGGCGCCTGCGGTTCGATCGTCGTCGGCGGGTGTCGCGTTTGCGCAGTCGTCGCTGGGCCATGTGCTGTCCGGAGTCCTGGCCCAGGGCTCGGCATCGAATCGCAGCATCGCGAATTACCTGTTGCGCAACCCGATGCGGGTGACCGCACTGAAGATCGATGAAATGGCCGAAGGCTGCCAGGTGTCCACCGCGACCATCAGCCGCTTCGCACGCGATATCGGTTTCGCCAATTACGCCGCCATGCGCAGCGCCGTGGCCGAGACGCTGCATTCGGAAATGCAGCCGGTCGACAAACTGCGCCACTCGATAGAGAACCGCGAGGGCTCGATGTGGCCCGGCGGCGAGAGCGTGGAGTACGCGCTGGCCAATATCGGCGCTGCCCGCAACGCCTTGTCGCAGGCGGACATGGACCAGGTGGTGCAAAAACTGGGTGCGGCGCGTACCGTGTATGTGCTGGGTTTTGGATTGTCTTATTATCTGGCAGGCCTGCTGTCGCTGCATCTGCAGCCGTTCTGCCATCATGTGGTGGAGGTGGCGGCCGCGGGCGGCACCGAGGTCGCGGCCGGCCATCTGGCCACTATCGGAGCGGAGGATGTGCTGGTGGTGATCTCGTTCCCGCGTTATGCGCTCGACGTGGTCCGCCTGGCGCAGTATGCGCGCGACCACCAGGCCTGCGTCATCGCGCTGACCGATGCTCCGGCCTCGCCGCTGGTGGAAATGTCGCAGCACGTGCTGTATGCGAACAGCACCCATCCGGTCCTGCCGAGCAGCTCGACGGCCGCAGTGGCGATCATTGAAGCGCTGGCGGTGTCGTTGATGGTGTCGAACAAGGATAATGTGGAGAAGGCCGCGCGACTGACGGAGGCGATATCCGCCTACCTGTACGGCCCGACGGCCGGCAAGAACGGCAAGGGAAAGGGCAAGGCGTGAGCTATCTTCTTCGTGTGATCCGGGTCTGCGCTTTGCTTTGCGCGATGCTGCCGGCCGCGCAGGCGGCGGAGCAGGCGCCTCAGGGTTCACTGGTCATCGTCGGCGGCGCGCTGCGTGCCGATAACGCCGAAATCTGGCAGCGGGTCGTCAAGCTGGCCGGCGGCGCCGGTGCGCGGATTGCCGTCATCCCGGCCGCCGCGGCCAATCCCGTGCGCTCCGGCGCCAACCTGGCCGGATACCTGAACCACTACGGCGCCTCGGCGTTCGTGGTGCCGCTGGCGGTGCGCCTGAAGGATCATGACTATCGCCGCGATGCGGAGGACGCGGCGCTGGCCGCATCGATCCGCCAGGCCGGCGGCGTCTACTTCGCCGGCGGCGACCAGGCGCTGATCACGCAGGCGCTGGTGCGCGCGGACGGCAGCCGCACTGCGGCGCTGGAAGCGATATGGGATGTGTACCGGCGCGGCGGCGTGATCGCCGGCAGCAGCGCCGGCGCCGCCATCATGAGCGCCACCATGTACTACAACGCCAAGACGGTATTCGGCACCCTGAGCCAGGGCGTCAACGATGGCGTGGAACTGGCGCCGGGACTGGGCTTCATCGGCAACGACGTCTTCGTCGACCAGCACCTGCTGGCGCGCGGACGCTTTGCGCGCATGCTGCCCGCGATGCTGAAGAGGGGCTACAAGCTCGGGCTGGGCATCGACGAGAATTCGGCGCTGATCATCGGCCCGCAGCACGAAGTGGAGGTGATCGGCTACCAGGGCTCGCTGTTGCTCGACCTGTCGCAAGCCAAGACCAGCGGCGCCAAGGAATTCAACCTGTCGAATGCGCGCATCAGCTATCTCGATCACGGCGACCGCTATAACCTGGCCACGCGCCGCTACACGCCATCGGCGGACAAGGCCGATGGGCTGCTGGATCCGCTCAAACCGGAGGAGAAGGATCCGGTCTATTCGACCGACGTCCTCGGCCACAACACGGTGCTGGTGATGCTGGAAAAGCTGATCGACAACGTGCAGACCGAGGCGATCGGCATCGCCACCGCGGGCCCGGGCGAGCCGTTCCAGGAGCTGGGGTTCGAGTTCAAATTCACCCGCACGGCCGACAGCGTCGGTTATGCGTCCGCCACCACCGACGCGTATACGATCCTCAATGTACGGCTCGATGTGCGTCCGCTGCAGATCACGCGGCCTTGGTATAAGTAAACGTTTTACTTTGAAAATACTCACTGGTTCCGTTAAAACAACGACATATTAGAAAAACGTTTACCTTGAATTGTGTGTTGAGTATGATGAATTGGCAATTCACCCGAAAATAAACTACAGGGGACACTCGACATGCAAAAAATTTCAGCTCAGGCAGCGATCGCTGCTGTGCTGCTGGCGGCGCTCGCCCCGGCTTCGGCACAGACCAAACTGACGATCGCCAATTCCAACATCACTGCCAGCGGCAGCGACACCAACCTGCCGGTCAACGCCAACGACGGTTCGCTGGCCACGCGCTGGTCGGCCGACGCCACCGCCGGCGCGCAGTGGCTGCAATATAACCTCGGCGCCTGCTACAAGGTCGCTTACGCCAACCTGGCCTGGTACAACGGCGATACGCGCAAATACAGCCTGTCGCTGAAGACGTCGAACGACGGCAGCAGCTGGAGCGACGTATTCAACGGCACCAACAGCGGCACCACGGCGCAGCTCAAACCCTACACCTTCGGCGACAAGTCGGCCAGGTACGTACGGGTGCAGAGCACGGGCAGCGATGTGAACAAGTGGGTCAGCCTGTCGGAGATGGAGATATGGACCAACGGCGCGGGCAGCTGCACCGGCCTCGATACCGCCAAGGCGCCGGGGCAGAATTTCGACCTGTCCGGCTATAAGCTGCAGACGCTGGACGGTTCGCTGCAGCTCAAGCAGGTCAGCCCGATCGGCAGCTACACCGATCCGTATTTCTACACCGACGGCTCCACCGGCGCGATGACGTTCTACGTGCCTTCCGGCGCCGGCTCGACCGCCAATTCGGAGTATCCCCGCTCCGAAATGCGCGGCAACGCCACCTGGAACATGGGCGGCACGCATACGCTGTCGGCATCGATGAAGGTGCTGCAGCAGCCGGCCACCGGCAAGATCATCATCGGCCAGATCCACGGCGAGCAGACCGGCGGTTCCGAGCTGCTGAAAATCCGCTGGACCAATGGCGATGTGCTGATGGGCGTGAAGCAGCACTTCGCCGATCCGGAGCAGCAGATCCTCATCAAGAGCGGCCTGGCGCTGGGTGACAACATCGACTACACCATCAAGCTGGTTGGATCGACGGTGACAGTAACGGTGAACGGCACTTCCAAGTCCTATACCTACGAGACGGCGTCGTGGAGCGCGATCGACCTGTACTTCAAGATCGGCGCGTACTCACAGGATTCGTCGGCCGACGGCACCCATGCCAAGGTCGCGGTAACGGCGCTGCAGTAATGCCCGCGCGGCGGAGGGGACGTCAACGCGGCGTGGCCGTGGTGACGGCCTTGCTGCTGACGGCGCTGTCCGTCACGCTGGTCACCGGTATCTTCTGGCAGCAGCAGGTACTGGTGCGCGGCATGGAGGGGCAGCGTTTGCAACTGCAGGGCAAGCTGATAGTGCGGGCGGCGCAGGATGCCGCGCGCCTCGCGCTGCTCGACGCGGCGGCGCAGGCCAACGTCACCACGCTGGACGGCGCCTGGACCGCGCCGCTGCTGGAGGACCGGCTGGACCGCTACCTCGGGCAGGATGCCGGGCCGGGAGGGATGGGCTCCGGTGGCCGGCTGGCGCAGCGCATCGTCGACGCGCAGTCGCGCTTCAATCTGCGCAACCTGGCGCCCGGCGGCAAGATCGACCTGTTCCAGGTGACGGCGTTTTCGCGGCTGCTGGCGGTGCTGCGGCTCGATACCGGGCTGGCTTACCGGGTGGCGGAAGCCGTCGCCGGCGCGCAGAAGGGCATGGATATCCAGCGGCTCGACGACCTGCGCACCATCGCCGGTTTCAGTCCGGCGGCACTGGAACGCTTGCGGGAGTTCGTCGTCGTGCTGCCGGAGACGACGCCGGTCAACGTGAACACGGCTTCGCCGGAGGTGCTGACGACGGTGGTCAACTTCTCGCTGCAGGATGCGCGGGAACTGACAGGCCGCCGCCGGCAGGCTTATTTCACGGGACCCAGCGACTTCGCGTTCCGGCTGAACGACAAGGAGACGCTGGAGGGCGTCAGCTACGAGGTCTCGAGCAGCTACTTCCTGGTCGACAGCACGCTGACGCTGGCGCGCGCCACGCTGCGCATGCAGGGGCTGATACAGCGCGGAGCAGGGAAGGCCGGCGCCGCACTGCTATGGTCACGGGAGGACTAGACGAGGGCATTGTTTAGCGAATTTACTAAACAATGCCCATCGCGGCGGGGAAGTGATTGACCGGTGCCCTGTCCGGGGCTATAAAGTCGGATCGTCCCTGTACTGGAATCCGAATGAACGCGACTAAACTCTTTTCAACCGCCGCCGCGCTGTCGCTGGTCCTTGCACTACCGTCGATCGCGACCGGCCAGACCACACCGGCCGCCGCGGTCGATGTTTTCATCGGCACCGGTGGCGACGGCCATACCTTCCCCGGCGCGGCGCGGCCATTTGGCATGATCCAGCTGAGTCCCGATACGCAGGTGCGGCCGTTCCGCCAGAGCTATCCATGGGCGTCCGGCTACCGCTACGAGGACGACAGCATACTCGGCTTCTCGCACACGCACTTCTCCGGCACCGGCCATTCCGACCTGGGCGACGTGCTGCTGATGCCGTACAGCGGCGAGACCAAGCTGGAGCCGGGTTATCCGGAGCGTCCGTTCAGCGGCTACCGTTCGCGCTTCAAGCACCAGGACGAGCATGCGGAGCCGGGCTACTACGCCGTCAAGCTGGTGGACAACGACGTCGATGTCGAGCTGACCGCCAGCGAGCGTGTCGGCCTGCACCGCTACCGGTATGCCAAGGGCGCCGAGGCCAAGGTGATACTGGACCTGCGCAGCAGCATCTACGACTACAAGGCCAAGAACCTGTGGTCGCGGCTGCGCGTGCGCGACAACACGCTGATCACCGGCATGCGTGAAACGCGCGGCTGGGCGGCCGGGCGCCAGCTGTATTTCGCGATATCGTTCTCGCATCCGCTGACCTCGCGCGCATTGCGCAACATGGAGCTCGATGTCGAGTACAAGGGCTTCGCCGGTCCGGGCAGCGGTCCGGGCGACAAGGCCGTGGTGGAGGGCAAGGCGCTGGTCGGCGCGCTGGAGTTCGGCGTGCCGCCGGATGGCCAGCTCGAAGTGAAGGTGGCGATTTCCGCCGTCAGCGAGGAGGGCGCCATCGCCAACCTGGGCGAGATGCCGGGCTGGGACTTTAATGCCGAGCGCGCGAAAGCATCGGCGGCATGGAACGAGGCGCTGGGCGCGGTGGCGATAGAAGCCGCGCCGGACATGCGCAAGATGGTCTACACGGCGCTGTATCACAGCATGCTGGCGCCGAGCCTGTTCATGGACCGCGACGGACGCTATCGCGGTCCGGACAACGAGGTGCACCAGGCGCAGGGCTTCCGCTTCCATTCGACCTTCTCGCTGTGGGACACCTATCGCGCGCTGCATCCGCTGCTGACGCTGATCCAGCCGGAACAGCGCAACGTCGATTTCGTGCGTTCGCTGATCGAGTCGCAGAAGGCCAGCCCGTACGGCATCCTGCCGGTATGGCAGTTCCACGGCCTGGAGACGTGGTGCATGATCGGCTATCACGCGGTGCCGGTCATCGCCGATGCCTACATGAAGGGACTGAAGGGCTTTGACGCCGAGGAGGCGCTGAAGGCCATGACCAGCAGCGCGGAATATGGTCCGTATGGCGGCTTGCAGTACTACATGAAGCTGGGCTACGTGCCGATCGACCTGGAGCCGGAAGCGGCGTCGAAAACGGTGGAGTATGCGTTCGACGACTGGACCATCGCGCGCATGGCGGAGAAGATGGGCAAGAAGGATATCGCGGCGCGCTACTACAAGCGGGCGCAGAACTATCGCAATTCGTTCGACGTGAAGACCGGCTTCCTGCGGGCGAAAAAATCGGACGGCACGTTCCGCGAGCCGTTCGATCCTGTGCTGTCCAACTTCGGCAGCGACTACACCGAGGGCAGCGCGTGGCAGTATTCCTGGTATATGCCGCACGATAACGCGGGCCTGATCAAGATGCTGGGCGGCGATGCCGGCCTGCAGAACAAGATCGACATGATGTTCGACGCCAAGGTGGACGAGAAGGTGTATGCGCACATGGAGGATATCTCCGGCCTGATCGGCCACTACGCGCATGGCAACGAGCCGTCGCATCACGTGGCTTACCTGTACAACTATGCCGGCGCGCCGTGGAAGACGCAGAAGCGTCTGACGCAAGTGGTGGCGTCGCAGTACAGCGCCAAGCCGGACGGCTTGTCGGGCAACGACGACCTGGGGCAGATGTCGGCATGGCTGGCCTTTACGGCACTGGGCTTCTACCCTGTGGCGCCGGGCAGCAACGAGTACGTGATCGGCCGGCCGTTCCTGGACAAGGCGGTCATGAATCTGCCGAACGGGAAGACCTTCACCATCCGCGCCGCCGGCTTGGGCGCGGAGAACGTGTACGTGGCCGGCGTGACCCTGAACGGCAAGCCGCTGGCGCAGACCTTCCTGCGCCATGAGCAGATCACGGCGGGCGGCGAGCTGGTATTTACGATGTCAAGCAAGCCGAATATGGATTGGGGCAAAGGCGCCGCCGCGCGTCCCTACACGCAGACGGCGTATTGATTCAGCGGGGTAGGTGCGCCCGCTCCGCATCGCAGGCGGCGGGGCGAGTCCTACTCGCCGCTCTGAACGAAGGTGAGGCGGTTGCCGGATGGGTCCTTGATCGACATCTCGCTGCCGCCCCAGGGCGGATTTTCGATGCCTGGACGGGCGTGTTTGAACTGCTTGGCATTGAGCTCGGCATGGTATTCCACCAGGCCGTTGGTCTGGATGCGTAGCGCGGCGCCGGGGCTGCAATCGCCGAAATGCTCGGTGAGGTGCAGCACGCAGCCGCCTTTGGACACCTGCATGTAAAGCGGCAGGTTGTCTTCGAAGCGGTGCTCCCAATCGACCTTGAAACCGAGGAAGTCCACATAGAATTCGCGCGTCTTCGCTTCGTCGAAGCTGCGCAGGATGGGGGTGACTTGTCCGAGGATCATGGTGGCCTATAGGTGTTGGTCGATCAGCACCGGATTGCCGTCGGGATCGATGACGATGATGCTGGCCGGACCGGTGGTGGTCTCGTCAGCCTCGGAGGCGAGGGCGACGCCTTGCTCCTTGAGCTGGCGCTGGATCTCGCGCACGTCGGTAAAGCCGTCGAGCGGCTTGGCGCCCTGGTCCCAGCCGGGATTGAAGGTCAGCATATTCTTCTCGAACATGCCCTGGAACAGGCCGACGACGTGGTCGCCGTTCTTCATGATCAGCCAGTTCTGCGACGCATTGCCGCCGAACTCCTTGAACCCCAGCTTTTCGTAGAAAGCCCGCGAGGCGGCAAGGTCCTTGACCGCCAGGCTGATGGAAAATGCGCCGAGTTGCATGTCGATCTCCTAACGTGGCTGATCGAACAACTTTAGCACACTTGCCCCGCTCAGTACACCTCGGGCACGATGATCTCGGTCGGCACCGGACGGCGCACGTAGTCGTCGTGATACTCGCGCTCTGGCAACTGGATTACCGGATGTTCGACTTCCTCGTACGGCATCTGCTCCAGCAAATGGTGGATGCAGTTCAGCCGCGCCTTCTTCTTGTCGACGCCTTGCACCACCCACCACGGCGCCTCCGGAATATGGGTGCGCTCCAGCATGATCTCCTTGGCCCGGGTGTATTCCTCCCAGCGGCGGCGCGATTCCAGGTCCATCGGGCTCAGTTTCCACTGCTTCAGTGGATCATGAATGCGGCCCAGGAAGCGCGCGTTCTGCTCTTCGTCGGAAATCGAGAACCAGTATTTGATCAGCTGGATGCCCGAGCGGGCCAGCATGCGTTCGAACTCCGGCACGGTCTGGAAGAATTCCTCGTACTGGTCGTCGGTGCAGAAACCCATCACGCGCTCGACGCCGGCGCGGTTGTACCAGCTGCGGTCGAACAGCACGATCTCGCCGGCCGCCGGCAGGTGCGACACGTAGCGCTGGAAGTACCACTGCGTGCGTTCGCGGTTGTTCGGCGCCGGCAGCGCGGCGACGCGGCAGACGCGCGGGTTCAGCCGCTGCACGATGCGCTTGATCACGCCGCCCTTGCCGGCGGCGTCGCGGCCCTCGAACAGGATCACCACCTTGTGGCCGGTGTGGACCACCCAGTCCTGCAGCTTGACCAGTTCCGCCTGCAGGCGGAACAGCTCGCGGAAGTACTGGCGCCGCGCTTCCTTGGCTTCGGCGCTGCGTTCGGTGACCACCACTTCGCGCGTGACCGGATCGATCTCGCGGTCTTCCAGTTCCATTTCCAGCTCTTCGTCGTAGCTGTCGGTCAGTTCGCGCTGTACGCGTTCCATCAAATCCTGTTCATTCAATTGCATGGTCATTCCTTGGTTCAGAAAATATGGGAGAACAGCCAGAACAGCGATCCCGATAACAGGATCGCCACCGGCAGCGTCAGCACCCAGGCCATGGCCAGGTTGCGGACGGTGGACCATTGCAGGCCGGAGCGGTTGGCCGCCATCGTGCCGGCCACGCCGGACGACAGCACGTGCGTGGTCGATACCGGCAGGCCGTAGACGTCGGCGGCGCCGATGGTCAGCATGGCCACCAGTTCGGCCGACGCGCCCTGTGCGTAGGTCAGGTGAGACTTGCCGATCTTCTCGCCGACGGTGACGACGATGCGCTTCCAGCCTACCATCGTGCCCAGGCCCAGCGCGATGGCCACCGCCACCTTGACCCACAGCGGAATGAACTTGGTGGCGTCGTCCAGCTGCTTGCGGAAGGCCTTCAGGTTGGCGGCGGTATCCTGGTCGAAGGGCAGGGCCTTGGACTTGTCCAGCAGGCGCATGGCCTCGGCGGCGAGGTACATGTCGTTGCGGACGTTGCCGACGGCTTCGGCCGGCACCTTGGCCAGCGAGCCATGCAGCTTGACGGCCTGGCCGATCTCGCCGGTCAGCGCCGCCAGCGCAGGCACCACGGCCGGGGTCATTTCCTTGCTGCGGATGTAGCTCGACAGCACGGTGCGCGGCTCGGCCGCCGCCAGCGCGTCCGGCACCGCGTATTTTTGCAGCGACTGCTGGGTGACCTGCGCGACGGCGACGAACTGCGTCACCTGGTCGGCCGGCATGGCGCGGTTCAGCGCATAGGCCATCGGCACGGTGCCGACCAGGATCAGCATGATCAGGCCCATGCCCTTCTGGCCGTCGTTGGAGCCGTGCGCGAAGGAGACGCCGGTGCAGGTGAGGATCAGCAGGCCGCGGATGTACCAGGGCGGCGGGGCGTTGCCCACCGGGGCCTCGTACAGCTCGCGGCTCTTGACCAGTGCGCGCAAGGCCAGCAGCAGCAAGGCGGCGCAGCCGAAACCGACCATCGGCGACAGCAGCAGCGAGTAGCCGACCTTGGCCGCCTGCGCCCAGTCGACGCCGGCGGTGCCGTCGCGGCCGTGCATCAGCGCGTTGGCGATGCCGACGCCGAGGATGGAGCCGATCATCGTGTGCGACGACGATGCAGGCAGGCCGAGCGCCCAGGTGCCGAGGTTCCAGATGATGGCGGCGATCAGCAGCGCGAACACCATGGCGAAGCCGGAGCTGGTGCCTACCTGCAGTATCAGCTCGACCGGCAGCAGCGAGATGATGCCGAAGGCGACCGCGCCGCTGGACATCAGCACGCCGAGAAAGTTGAAGCAGCCGGACCACACGACGGCGACGTTGGCCGGCATCGAGTTGGTGTAGATGACGGTGGCGACGGCGTTGGCGGTGTCGTGGAAGCCGTTGACGAATTCGAAACCGAGCGCGATCAGCAGGGCGACGCCGAGCAGGATGTACGGCAGCCAGCTGGTGGCGACCGGACCGGCCTCGGTGACGTCGGCGCTCAGGCTGTAGGCGCTGAACAGCAGGCCGGCGACCAGCAGCACGACGAAGATGGCGGCGGTGAGGGGAGTGTTCTTGCTGTCAGCGGGGCTGACGCGCGCAGCTTGGACTATCGTATTCATGCCATTCAGCTCCGGTATAAATTTGGTAACTGAATGTACTTGCCGAATGTGACAGAGGTATGACGACTTTCCGTTAGTGGATCAGCATCTCCTGCAAGGTCGCGGGGGCGTTGGCGTACAGCTTGACCACGGTGGAGGTGCGGGTGCCGTAGCTCGGGCTTTCGATGCGCACCGCCGACAGCGTCCGCTCCAGGTCCAGCGGGACGCCGGTTTCCGGCAGGCGCTGGTCGGGGGCCGGCGTGGTGTCGGCCAGCATTTCGAAGAAGGCGTCGTCCGGCGCGCCCAGGCACAGCAGGCTGGCGAACTGGGCCTTGGTCTTCAGCACCTTCGGCCATGGCGCGTCCAGCAGCGCGTTCGACAGGCCGTACACGCCCGGTTCCAGCGGCTTGCCGTTGCGCGGGTCGTTGTCGCCGCGGTTGGAGAACCAGATCAGCGTGTCGCGGTCGCCCAGCACCAGGTTGAAACCGTTGTAGGCGCCGGCGCCGGGGCGGATCGCGTCGACGTATTGCTGCGGCGTCATGCTGCCGGCCAGGAAGTCGGACACCAGGTGCCCGCGCGAGGGCGCGTCGTCCCGGTGCTCGGCCGGAGCGCGGATGTTGGTGATGGCGGCAAAGCGCGACGGGCCGTTGTCGCCGGACGGCTGGGTGATGCCCATCCAGCTGCCGCCGGCCTTGAGGTCGCGGCCGGCGTAGATTTGCGGATGCTCCGGCCACACGCCGGCCGGCGCGGTGGCACGCTGGTAAAACTCGTCACGGTTGGCCGCGGCCACCAGCGGTACTCCCGGTATGACCCGCCAGGCAAAAACGATCAGGCACATGGGGCTAAATCCGTAAAAACTTCGGTGTGGCGCGCGCCGGCTATCCATGCGGACAAGCCGGCTTGTTCTGCCGCGGCGCCGAGCGCCGCCGCAAATCCGTCAGGCGTGGCGGCATACACTTCCATCCACGTCTGCATGCCGTCCTTCGCTTCCGGACGGCGCTTGAGCTGACCGGTCACGCCATGCTGCGCGGCAAGTTCCGCCTGCATCGAGACGACCGCCGCCTGCAAGGGCGCCGCGTCGGCGTCCTTGACCTGGTAGTAAATATAGAGATCCATGCTAGAGATCGAGCGGGTCCAGCAGGTATGGCATGTCGAGGAAGATCAGCGGCGCGCCGTCGGCCGAGCCGAGGCGGACCGAGGCCGCTTCGATGGCGGCCAGCTTCATTTCGACCAGTGCGTCGATGCCGCCGTGGCCGTTCGGCGCGGCGTTGACGATCATGCCGCAAGGCTGCTCGGGGTCGGCCGTGGCGAACACTTCAACACCGGCCGCGGCGGCCGCGTCGGCGATGGTCACCAGGGTGGTGCGCCGCTTGAGCTTGCCCAGATACTGGCTGCGGGCGACGATTTCCTGTCCCGGGTAGCAGCCTTTCTTGAAATTGACGCCGCCCAGCAGCTCGAAATTGATCATCTGCGGGACGAACTGTTCCTGCGTGGCCTTGGTGATCTGCGGCACGCCGGCGTGGATTTCGGACAGGTGCCAGGCGTCCGTGCGGCCCACGGCCAGCTTGTCGGCCAGCACCGGCGCCACCGTGTGGGCGGTCTCGGCGGACATCAGCCACTGGTAGCGCGGCGCGCCAAACGCGTCGGCGACGCGGATCAGCGTGCCCAGCGGATGGTCCAGCTTGGCGAACGGTTGCGCGGGCAGGGTGTCGAACCAGTTTTGCAGGACCGCTTCGGCCAGGCCGCCGCCGAGGCCGATGACGACCTGGTTGGCCGGCGCCTCGGTGGCGTCGCTGAGCTTGGTCTTGGCGCGCAGCACGAACATGCCCAGCCGCTTCTGCACCGGCGCCTGGATCTCGCGCGGCAGCTGCAGGAAGATGGTGGTCTCGCTACGCCACATCAGGAACGAGGCCAGCAGGCGGCCTTTAGGCGAGCAATACCCGGCCAGGCGCGCTTCGCCCGTGCCCAGGTGTTCGACATCGTTGGTCAGCTGGTTGTGCAGGAAGGCGGCCGATTCCTCGCCGTCCAGCGCGATCAGGCCCTGGTCGGCGATCGGCGCGGCGAAACCCACGGCCAGCTGGGTGGTCGTCAGCACCTGCGATGCTGAAAGTTCATTCCAAGAAGACATAATTTCCAATAATTTGACGATTAAAGCATTATCATTACGGGCTCATTATAGTGATGTCGGACGGATCGCGTCGGATGCTGCGCAAAACGCGGCACTGGCGGACTGTGCCAAGAAGTGGCAAGCTGTGCGACTTGATCCAACACTTGATCCAACCCAACGGCTTTAACAATGGCTTTTATAAAAAAAATCATCACTCTTTGCATCATGCTGGCGATCGCCGGCGGCGGCTATTTCATGTACTGGTCGCAGCACCCGATCATCGGCGACGAGATCGAGCCTATCGAATTCAATATCACCCCGGGCAGCGGCGCCCATGCGGCCGGCCAGCAGATCGCCGAGGCCGGCGTGCCGATCGAGCCGCTGCTGTTCAACCTGCTGGCGCGCGTGACCAATAAGAGCGGCAAGCTGAAGGCCGGCGCCTACGAGCTGAAGCCGGGCACCACGCCGCTGCGCCTGATCGACCAGCTGGTGCGCGGCGAGTTCGCGCAAGAGCAGCTGACCATCATCGAAGGCTGGACCTTCCGCCAGATGCGGGCCGCCATCGCCGCCCACAAGGGCTTGAAGCACGACACCGTGGCGCTGTCCGACAAGGAAGTGATGAGCGCGATCGCCTCGGAGTACAAGTTGCCGGAAGGCCTGTTCTTCCCGGATACTTATTTGTTCGCCAAGGGCGCCAGCGACCTGCAGATCTACAAGCAGTCGCACGCGATGATGCTCAGCCACCTGGCCGAGGCCTGGGACAAGCGCGATCCTTCGCTGCCGTACAAGACGCCGTACGAGGCGCTGACCATGGCCTCCATCGTCGAAAAGGAAACCGGGCAAAAGTCCGAGCGCGGCATGATCGCCGGCGTCTTCGTCAACCGCCTGAAGATCGGCATGCTGCTGCAGACCGACCCGACTGTAATCTACGGCATGGGCAACAAATACGACGGCAAGATCCACAAATCGGATCTGGAAGCCGACACCCCTTACAATACCTATACCCGCACCGGCCTGCCGCCGACGCCGATCGCCCTGCCGGGCGTGCAATCGTTGTCGGCCGCGCTGGCCCCGGCCAAGACGCCGGCCCTGTATTTCGTCTCCAAGGGCAATGGCACCAGCCAGTTCTCGGACAATTTGACCGACCACAATCGGGCAGTAAACAAGTATCAACGATAAGCACATGACTCAACACAGCGGTAAATTCATCACCTTCGAAGGCATAGACGGCGCCGGAAAATCCACCCACATCGCCTTCGTCGGCGACTACATCAAGGCGCGCGGCATAGCACTGGTCAGCTCGCGCGAGCCGGGCGGCACGCCGCTGGGCGAAAAGCTGCGCGACCTGGTGTTGCACGAAAAGATGCACCTGGAAACCGAAGCCCTGCTGATGTTCGCCAGCCGCCGCGAGCACATCGCGCAGGTGATCGCGCCGGCGCTGCACAGCGGCGCCTGGGTCATTTCCGACCGCTTCACCGACGCCAGCTTCGCCTACCAGGGCGGGGGGCGCGGCATGGACCTGGCCAAGCTGGAAGCGCTGGAGCAGTGGGTGCACCCGCACCTGCAGCCGGACCTGACCTTGCTGTTCGACGTGCCGCTGGAAGTGGCGCGCGCGCGGCTGGACGCCACCCGCTCGCTGGACAAGTTCGAGCAGGAAAAGGCCGATTTCTTCGCCGCCACCCGCAACGAATACCTGCGCCGCGCCGCGCAATTCCCCGAGCGCTTCCGCGTCATCGATTCGACCCAGACCATCGCCGAGATTCAAACCCAGATCGGCGCCATCCTCGACGAGTTACTTTAACTTTAAAAGCATTGCATAAGCGCTTGTTTTAAAACAGAATACTAATAATGAGCAATTCCATCTACCCGTGGCAGGAAGCGTCTTGGCAGCAGCTGCAACTGCTGCGCCAGCGCATGCCGCACGCGATCCTGTTCCACGGCGCGGCCGGCATAGGCAAGTCCGACTTCATCGAACGCTTCGCCCAGGGCTTGCTGTGCGAAGCGGTATTGCCCGACGGTCACGCCTGCGGCCAATGTTCCTCCTGCGGCTGGTTCTCCCAGCAAAACCATCCGGACTACCGCCGCGTGCGGCCGGAGGCGCTGGAAGACGAGCCTGCCGCCGAAGGCGAAGAAGGCGAGGGCGAGAGTAAGAAGACCGCCAAGTCGACCAAGGCGCCGTCCAAGGAAATCAAGATCGAGCAGATCCGCGCATTGGCGGATTTCATGAACATTTCCACCCACCGCCAGGGGCTGCGGGTGGTGGTGCTGTATCCGGCCGAGGCGCTGAACATGCCTGCCTCCAACGCCTTGCTGAAGACGCTGGAAGAGCCGCCGCCGGGCACCGTGTTCCTGCTGGCGTCGAACAGCCTGGACCGCCTGTTGCCGACCATCCTGTCGCGCTGCCGCAAGTTCGCGCTGCCCATGCCCAGCCATGCCGAAGCGCTGGCCTGGCTCAAGGCGCAAGGCGTGGCCGACGCTGACAGCTGGCTGCGCGAGCAGGGCGGCGCGCCGCTGGCCGCGATGGCGCAGGCCGAAGTGGGCAACCGCGACGATCTGGAGGTACTGCTGCAGCTGCTGGCCCGTCCCAGCGTCGAAGGCGCGTTGAAAGTTGCCGACAAACTGCAAAAAGTGCCGCTGAGTGCCCAAGTTTCCTGGTTGCAGCGCTGGCTTTATGATGTGTTTTCCTACAAACTGGCAGGTAACATCCGGTACTATCCTCGTTACCAGAAGGAACTGGCGAGTCTGGCCGACAAGATTCACGTCAGCCGCCTGCTGGCCGCGATCAAGGGAGCTAACGAACGCCGCGCGACGGCCGATCATCCCCTGTCGCCCAAGCTGTTCCTGGAGGATATGTTGCTGGACTACGCCGCCTGCTGCGCTGAAAGGTAACCCATGTCTGCTGCCAGCCCTATCGATCCGAACACCGTGCCGCTGGCACGGCCGACGGTGCTGTCGCTGGCCATCAAGGAAAAAGCGGCCCTGTACGCGGCCTACATGCCTTTCCTGAAGAACGGCGGCGTCTTCGTGCCGACCCAGAAACCGTACAAGATCGGCGACGAGATCTACCTGATCCTGGCGCTGATGGACGACCCGAACAAATACCCGATCGCCGGCAAAGTCGCCTGGATCACGCCGGCCGGCGCGCACAACAACAAGGCGCAGGGCATAGGCGTGCATTTCCCCGAAGACGAAAGCGGCCAGCGCGCCCGCCTGCGCATCGAAGAGATCCTCGGCGCAGCGTTGCGTTCATCGCGCGCCACCCATACCCTGTAACCTTGCTTTTATGCCATGACTTTCCGCCATCGCCTCGCCACGCTTGAAGACTTGCCAACCGTCGTAGCCATCTACAACACCACCATCGCCTCGCGCGAAGTGACCGCCGATACCGAACCGGTGTCGGTCGAATCGCGCCTGCCGTGGTTCCACGACCATACGCCGGAGAAGCGTCCGCTGTGGATCATTGAAAAGGCCGACGACGTGTCGGAGCGGCCGGAAACGCTGGGCTGGATGTCGTATTCCAACTTCTACGGCCGTCCGGCCTATTCGGGCACGTCGGAAATCTCGATTTATATCGCCGAGGCATGGCGCGGCAAGGGCATAGGCGGCTACTGCATCGAGCAGGCCATCGCGTATGCGCCGGCCATCAAGGTGCACACCTTGCTGGGTTTCATCTTCGGCCACAACAAGCCCAGCCTGGGCCTGTTCGCCAAGTACGGCTTTGAAACCTGGGCCAACCTGCCCAAGGTGGCCAACCTCGACGGCGTCGAGCGCGACCTGATTATCCTGGGAAAACGCGTGGCGTAAGCTGGATCTGGCCTGCCGGGCGCAGGCCGTCGAAATCGAATACCGCGGAGCGGCCGCCGGCAAGGCTCATGCCGAATGGTGAGATTTCGCTGCGGCCGTCGCGCGAGGACGATTGCAGATTGCTGAAATTGCCGAAGCCGTCGGCCAGCGGCGGCGGGTTGGTGTAGCCGCCGGGGACGGGGTCGCCGCCCAGCTCTTCCACCCGGGCGGCCAGCCTGGCTACCGTGCGGCGCAGCTCGGCCAGTTCCTCTTCCTTCTGCCGCAGCGCCTGCTCGTGCTCGGCGCGCAGCGCATCCAGGCGGCGTTCGGCGTCGCCGTGCAGCTTGTCCGCCAGCTGTTCGACCACACCGAGCAGGGTGCGGGCGGTGTCCTCCCGCGTCATGCCGGCGCCGGCGTCCTCGCTGCCGAGTTCCTTCAAATACTTGTGGATAGTCGACTTGGAGCCGGTGCCCAGCATGAGGCGCACCGCGTCGACGGACGGGTAGCGTCCTTCCGCCAGCAGCTGATCGCGGCTTGCCCTGACTTGGGACTTGCTTAATCCTGTACGCGCCATTGGTCTCGTCATCCGTGGTTCAAGTTCGTAGTTGAGGATTGTAACAGCCTGGCGTCGATAGATGTCTCTCCGACCGCCTAAGGCTGCTTGAGCGCGCGGTCGACGGCGGGGCGGATCTGGTCCGCCGCGCAGAATACGGCCGAATGGCCGCAATCGCCCTCGAGCACGGTGGTGGTGGCGCGGATCTGCCGGGCCAGGGCCAGGGCAGGGGCCGGATTGACGATCAGGTCGGTGCGCGGGTTGATGATGTGGACCTTGGCCTTGATTTTTTTCGCCGCGTCGTCGCCGATATCCTGGGCCAGGAAGGCGCGCATCTGCCAGCGCGTGTCGTTGGCGTCGGCCGCGTCCGGATCGTATTCCACCGTCTCCGCGATGAACTTTTCAACCTCGGCAGGCCTGGTCTTGGCCGCGCGGTAGGCCGGCGTATCGAAATTCAGCGAAAAAATCTGGTGGTAGAGCGGCAGCCTGGGGTTTTGCTTGTAGCCGCCGTTGGCGTATTCCGGGTCGGCCAGCATGGCCGCTTCCTCTGTACGCCAGAACAGCAGGTCGTAGCTGGTCTGGCGCGGCGTGCCGGCGATGGGTACGGCCACCTTCATGAAATCGGGATGGCTGACCATCCACTGGAAGGTCTGCGTCGCCCCCATCGAGTAGCCGACGATGGCATGGACTTGCTTCAGGCCCAGCTTCTCGGTCAGCAGCCGGTATTCGGATTCCACCATGTCTCGGATGTTGAAAACCGGGAACGCCGTGCCATGCTGGCTGGCGCTGTTGGACGGCGAACAGCCCACGCCGTTGCCGATCGCATCGATGACTATTACGTAATGCCCGGCGGTGTTGAACAAGCCCTTGGCTCCGAGCAGACCCAGCGCCTCGGCGCTCTTGCCGGTATGCCAGGGCAGGAACACCACGGCATTGGAGCGGGCCGCGTTCAAGGTGCCCAGGGTCCGGTAACCCAGCTTGCAATCCTTGATGACGGCGCCGCTTTCCAGGCGCACGTCGCCGAGGTCGGCAAACTGCTGGGGCGGCGCTTCGGCGGCCAGGCCTGTTGACAGGGGGAGAGCGAGAGCGAGGGCGGGAAGGATGCGGCGGGGCATGCGGGGACTCCTCTTGGATTCGGATCGCCGATTCTAGGCCAGCTACGCATAGGTTACAATCACGGCATGTTTATCGATTCCCATTGCCACATCAATTTCCCCGAGCTGGCTGCTCGCATGCCCGAAATCCTGGCCAAGATGGCCGACAACAAGGTCACCCACGCGCTGTGCGTGTCGGTGGACTTGCCGGATTTCCCCCAGGTGCTGGCGCTGGCCCACGAGTATCCGCATATCTACGCCTCGGTCGGCGTGCATCCGGACTATGAAGACACGCCCGAACCGAGCGTCGAACAGCTGGTGGAGCTGTCCAACGATCCGAAGATCATCGCCATCGGCGAGACCGGGCTGGATTATTTCCGCCTGCAAGGTGATCTGGAATGGCAGCGCGAGCGCTTCCGCACTCACATCAAAGCATCAAGAATCACGCGTAAGCCCTTGATTATTCACACCCGCAGCGCCAGCGAGGACACCATCCGCATCATGCGCGAAGAGGGTGCGGGCACGGAGGCGGGCGGCGTGGCCGGCGTCATGCACTGCTTTACCGAGTCGCTGGAAGTGGCGCGCGCGGCGATCGACCTGGGTTTCTACATCTCATTCTCCGGCATCGTGACCTTCAAGAGCGCCAAGGACCTGCAGGCGGTGGCGCTGGAAGTGCCGCTCGAGCGCATCCTGATCGAGACCGATTCGCCCTACCTGGCGCCGATGCCGCACCGGGGCAAGATGAACGAGCCGGGTTTCGTCGCCCACGTCGGCGAGTATATCGCCAAGCTGAAGGGCATCCCGGTGGAGCAGGTCGCAGAGCAGACAAGCGCCAATTTCTTCAAACTATTCAACGTGGTAGCGTGACTTTCTCATGTTGATTCTATCCAAGCGGCGCCTGCTGTTGACCATGCTGGCATGCGCCTTGGCCGCGCCGGCCAGGGCCGCCGAGCAGAGCGATGACGAAGTCGACTTCTTCCGCGCGGCCCAGCTGAACAACACTTCCGGCATCAAGAAGCTGCTGGCGCGTGGCCTCAGCCCGAACCTGCGCGAACCGGCCGGCGAGACCGCCCTGATCGTCGCCATGCGCTATGAAGCCTACGACGTGGCCAGGATATTGATGGACCAGCCCGGCATCGACCTCGAAGCCAAGGCGCCCAACGGCAACACGGCGCTGATGATGGCGGCGTTCCGCCAGAACAAGGCGGTAGTGCTGGACATGATCAAGCGCGGCGCCCAGGTGAACCAGAAAGGCTGGACCGCGCTGCACTACGCGGCCGCCGCCGGCAGCGTCGAGGTCACCCAGCTGCTGCTGGACAACTACGCCTACATCGACGCCGAAGCGCCGTCCGGCATGACGCCGCTGATGATCGCCGCCCGCGAAGGCCAGGAGAAAGTCGTCGAACTGCTGCTGGAGCAGGGCGCCGACGCCTCGCTGATAGACGGCGGCTTCCACCTGACCGCCGCCGAATTCGCGACCAAGGCCGACAAGCCCTGGATCGCCAAGACCATCAACGCCCACCTGGCCGCCAAGGCCAAGCGCTAGCTGTCCGGCAGCTACAGGCTGGCCAGGAAATCGTGGATGTGAGCCGAACTGGTCGACGGTTCGCTCAGATGCGGACAGTGGCCGGTATTGTCGATCACTTGCAGCCGGCTGCGCGGCAGGTGCGCATGCAGATAGTCGCCAACCTCGCGCGGCGCGATCAGGTCGTCGCTGCACTGCAGGATCAGGGCCGGCACGGTGGACTTGGGCAAGTCCGCGCGATGGTCGGCGGTGAACGTGACCCGGGCAAAATGTTTGGCGATGGTTTGGTCGTTGCGCTCGAAGCGGTTCAGCAACTCCATGGAGAGCGCGGGAAACCGCGGCGCGCCCATGATGGCCGGGGCCATCTTTTTTATCCACGTCAGATAGTTTTCTTCCATCAGTTGCAGCAATCCTTCAATGTCTTCGGGATTGTAGCCGCCGACGTAGTCGTCATCGTTGATGTAGCAGGCGGACGGTCCGATCATGACCTGTCCGGCGAACCGCTCCGGCGCCTCGATCGAAGCCAGCATGCCGATCATCGCGCTGACCGAGTGGCCGACGAAGATCACCGGCCCGGTGGCGCAGGCCTCGATGACATCGAGGATGTCATTGGCGTGGCCGTGCAGGCTGCCGTATTTCTCGTGATCGTAGGCGCTCAGGTCGGATTCGCCGCAACCGACCAGGTCCAGCAGTATGACCTGGTAGCGCTCGGCGAACGCCGGCGCCAGGAAGCGCCACATCTGCTGGTCGCAGCCGTAGCCGTGCGCGAACATGATGGTTTTCGGGCCGGAGCCCAGGCAGTGCACATTGTTCCGGCGTTGAATGGTCATGAAGTTTCCGGAGGTTATGGTGGCGCTAGTATAGACACCAATGGCGGCTGGTGCTTGGCTTTTCAACAACGCCCGAATTGACGGGTTTTTGGGCTCCAGTTCCCAGCTTGGCGGGTCAACATTGTTGACGATAATGGCTCCAGTGCATTGCTCCCAGACACAATGCGCATCAACCAAGGATACCCATGCTGAACGAACGCGAGATTGAAAGCTGCTATCTGGGGCAATTCATTCCAGTCCACTACCATCACAACATGCTGATGGATCAAAACCGCATGCACGGCTTCAAGTCGGCGATCGATTACGCGGTCAAGCCCGGCGCCAAGGTGCTGGAATTGGGCGGAGGCACCGGCGTGCTGTCGTGGTTCGCGGCGGCCAAGGCGGACAAGGTCTATTGCGTCGAGTTCAATCCCGACATGGTCAAGGAAGCGCGCAAGATGCTGGCGCTGAACCCCAACGGCGAAAAGGTCGAGGTGGTGCATGCCGACGCCTTCGAATACCTGCCGCCGGAACCGGTCGACGTCGTCATCTGCGAGATGATCCACGTCGGCATGCTGCGCGAAAAACAGGTCGAAGTCATCGAATCGTTCAAGCGCCGCTATACCGAACGCTTCGGCGGCCCGCTGCCGGTGTTCCTGCCGGAAGCCGTCATCATGGCGGTGCAGCCGCTGCAGCAGGAATACGATTTCGAAGGTTTCTACGCGCCCATCGTGCAGTTCCAGGAAACCACCGTCATCTATCCCGGCACCGTGGAGATGGCGCAGCCGGCCGTCTACAGCATTATCGACTTCAACCAGCCCAACGAGCTGACCTATTCGTGGCAGGGCAAGTTCGTGGTCGAACGCAGCGGCGAGATCAACGCCATGCGCTTCGTCACCAAGAACATCCTGGCCGTGGTGAGCGAGCGCTCGTCCACCATCGACTGGCTGAACCACTACATGACCTTGCCTCTGGCCACGCCGGTCCAGGCGCGCGAGGGCGACGTGCTGCAGGTCACTTTCCAGTACCGCGCCGGCGGTTCGATCCCGTCGCTGCAGGCTTCGCTGCGCGCCGACATCCTCTACGAGGCGGCAATGCAGCTCTTTCAATCTGTTCCCGCCTACGCGTAAATAGTCTCCACGAAGGTCGTTCCGCAGCGTATATTTCGTCTTTTGCACAGAGAAATATATGGAACAGAACGACCAGCGCTACCTCATCCAGCAGAACAAGATCGCCGACGGCGACACCAAGCCGCCCGTGTTTGCCAAAGTCATGCGCAGCAAGGAAGGCGTGTTCGAAGGCGTTTCCTTCATCAAATCCAAGGAAAAAGCGTCGATCCTGACCATCGAGCAGGCCAACCAGGCCATCGAATGGGCGGCCAAGAAGAAACCGAACGCCCACGAATACGTCACCAAGATCATCTGCGTCGGCCAGTAATCTCCATTCATCCGCGAATTCCCGCGATTGATCGCGCTTTTCTGCAGTTGGTCGCATGGCAATTGCCCGTCGCCGGGCAGCGCATTACAGTGATAGCATTGACAACGCATTAACTGACTCGGGAGCATCTCATGCTGGGATTCGTGCTGTGGCTGGTTCTGTTATTCCTGTGCTGGCCGCTGGCTTTGCTGGCGCTGGTGCTGTATCCGCTGCTCTGGCTGATCAGTCTGCCATTCCGCCTGATCGGCATCGGCGTCGAGGGTGTGTTCGAGCTGCTGCGCGCCGTCGTCATGCTGCCGGCGCGCATACTGCGCGGCTCGCCCCGTTAAAAGTCGACCAGGAATCCCGCTCCCAGGGATTTCTGCGAATAGTTGTAGTCGATCAGGCTTTGGCCGTAGCCGGTGAACGCCTGCAAATACCCCTTCAGGTTGGCCGACAGCGGGAACGCCCATCCGGCCTGCAGGGCGCCGTGGCGGGTCGAAAAATTCCTCCGCGCCATCAGCGAGACTTCGTGGCCGTTGCTGCGGTAGCTCAGATTCAGGTCGCCGTGGCCCAGATAGTCGGTGATGTCGATGTTGTCGTTGTCCGAACGGGCGTTGTCCAGCCGCTTCCACAGGCGCAATTGCGCGGCGAACTTGCCGTGTTCCGCCCCCACCTCCGCATAAACCCGGTTCCAGCTGCGCGACAGCGTGGACGTCTGCCCGTTCGACTGGTGCACCATGCCCAGGGTCAGGTAGCGGATGTCCAGCGCGCTGCCCAGTGCCAGGCTCAGCGGCGTGGTCAGCATCAGTTCCGGCTGGTAGTTGGTCTCGCGGAAGGGGCTGGAGGCGGCGCGGTTGTACGCTTGCCAGAAGCTGTTCTGGGTGTAGCCGAACCACAGGTCGACCGGCGTATTGAGCATCTGTTCGATCAACTTCATCTTGAAGCTGAGCTGGTAAGTCAGTTCCACGTGCTTGGACTTGACGCCGGCCGGCGTGAAATCCTCAAAAGGCCCATCGTTGGAGCTGGTGCTGTAGTTGGCCAGCAGCAGGTAGGTGTCGCGATGGGGGCGGAAATTGAACACGCCGCGCTTGGCCGAGCGGTCCAGCTCCCACCATTGCACCATGCGCGACACCGTGTCTTCCGGCGGAATCGTGGTGATGGCCGCCAGTTTGGACGGCAGCTTGGGCTCGGCCGGAGGGTCTGCCGGCTGCGTCGCTTGCGTGGGCGCCGCCGAGGATGGCTGGGTGATCGCCGTCACCAGCGCGCTGGTCTTGCCGGGATCGGGTTTGCCGACCGCGTTGCCGCCGGCGGCGGTGACGGCGGGCCCGGTTTTCGACAGGCCGTCATAGCAGGCGAGGCGCGCGCTGGCGTCGCCGAGCAGCGCGCAGCGTTCCAGCCGCATCTCCAGGTCGGAGGCTTGCGGTGATGCGGCTTGGGCCAGGGCCAAGCCAGGGGCCACGCCCAAGGTCAGGATAAATGAGATTTTCGGTCGAAGCGGCATGCAGATTTTCCAGGTGATGTAAGCTATACAGGTTGCTGTTTGTTCCACAGACTATATTACTTGCCTCTAGTCATGTCGCACGCTAAGGCAGCACTTGAATTCGCCATAAACCGCCGCACCTGCATCCAACAGAATTGTGTTCAAGGAGAATTGTGATGACCCGCAAGACCCCCATCGAGCGTTACCGCAACATTGGCATCAGCGCCCACATCGACGCTGGCAAGACCACGACCACGGAGCGCATCCTGTTTTACACCGGCGTCAACCATAAAATCGGTGAGGTACATAACGGTGCCGCGACGATGGACTGGATGGAGCAGGAACAGGAACGCGGGATCACCATCACGTCGGCCGCCACCACCGCCTTTTGGAAAGGCATGGCCGGCAATTTCGCCGAGCACCGCATCAACATCATCGACACCCCGGGCCACGTCGACTTCACCATCGAAGTCGAGCGCTCGATGCGGGTGCTGGACGGCGCCGTCATGGTGTATGACGCCGTGGGCGGCGTGCAGCCGCAGTCGGAAACCGTGTGGCGCCAGGCGAACAAGTACAAGGTGCCGCGCATCGCCTTCATCAACAAGATGGACCGCGTGGGCGCCGACTTCTTCCGCGTGCGCGAGCAGATCGCCACGCGGCTGAAGGGCGCCGCCATTCCGATCCAGATACCGCTGGGCGCAGAGGACAATTTCCACGGCGTGGTCGACCTGGTCAAGATGCGCGCCATCAACTGGGATGACGAGAGCCTGGGCGTCAAGTTCACCTACGAGGACATTCCGGAGCACCTGAAGGCGCTGGCGCAGGAGTGGCACGACAAGATGGTCGAGGCCGCCGCCGAAGGCTCGCCCGAGCTGCTGGAAAAATACCTGGACGGTGGCGTGCTGACCGAGGAGGAAATCAAGGCCGGGCTGCGCCAGCGCACCATCCGCAACGAGATCGTGCCGATGCTGGCCGGCAGCGCGTTCAAGAACCGCGGCGTGCAGGCCATGCTGGACGCGGTGGTCGAGTATCTGCCGTCACCGGTGGACGTGCCGGCGATCGCCGGTACCGACGAGGACGACAATCCGATCGAGCGCCATCCGAACGACAGCGATCCGTTCTCGGCGCTGGCGTTCAAGATCATGACCGACCCGTTCGTCGGCCAGCTGACGTTCTTCCGCGTGTATTCGGGCGTGGTCAATTCCGGCGACACGGTCTACAACCCGACCAAGAGCCAGAAGGAGCGGCTGGGCCGGATCCTGCAGATGCATGCCAACGAGCGCAAGGAGATCAAGGAAGTCTACGCCGGCGACATCGCGGCGGCGGTCGGGCTGAAAGGCGTGACCACCGGCGATACGCTCAGTTCGCCCGATCACGTGATCGTGCTGGAAAAGATGATCTTCCCGGAACCGGTGATTTCGCAGGCGGTGGAGCCGAAGACCAAGGCCGACCAGGAAAAGATGGGCATCGCCCTGAACCGGCTGGCGCAGGAAGACCCGTCGTTCCGCGTGCACACGGACGAGGAATCGGGCCAGACCATCATGTCCGGCATGGGCGAGCTGCACCTGGAGATCCTGGTGGACCGCATGCGGCGCGAGTTCAGCGTCGAGGCGACGGTGGGCAAGCCGCAGGTGGCCTATCGTGAAACCATCCAGCGCACGGCCAGCGATATCGAGGGCAAGTTCGTCAAGCAGTCGGGCGGACGGGGCCAGTACGGCCACGTGGTGCTGACCCTGGAGCCGCTGGAGCCGGGCAAGGGCTACCAGTTCGTCGACGCCATCAAGGGCGGCGTGGTGCCGCGCGAGTTCATTCCAGCCGTCGACAAGGGCGTGCAGGAAACCTTGCGCAGCGGCGTGCTGGCCGGCTATCCGGTGGTGGACGTCAAGGTCACGCTGACGTTCGGCTCGTACCACGACGTGGACTCGAACGAAAACGCCTTCCGCATGGCCGGCTCGATGGCCTTCAAGGACGGCATGAAGCGCGCCGATCCCGTGCTGCTGGAGCCGATGATGCAGGTGGAAGTGGAAACGCCGGAAGAGTTCATGGGCAACGCCATGGGCGACCTGACGGCGCGGCGCGGCATGGTGCAGGGCATGGACGAGATCCCGGGCGGCGGCGGCAAGATCATCCGCGCGCTGGTGCCGCTGGCCGAGATGTTCGGCTATTCGACCACGCTGCGTTCACTGACCCAGGGCCGGGCGACGTACACGATGGAGTTCAAGCACTACGCCGCCGTGCCGAAGCACATCCTGGACCAGGTCGCCGTCAAGGGCCGTTAGTCGAAGACCTTCAGCTTGAGCTGGACGGAAATGGCGCCGTAGAGCCGGTCCTTATAGGTCGGCACGATGGCGACATTGACGCCCACGCTCTTGTATTCGAAGCTGGCGGTGGGGATCGCCGCCAGGAACCAGCCGCCGTCGCGCATCTTCGGGTAGCCGTCGAAGCCGCCTACCACCGCGCCCAGCCGCACCGGGCCGATTTTCCATGGCTGGTAGTACAAGCCCACATAATTGGAGTAGCCGCGGTCGCTGTTGTAGAAGCGGCCGGCCGTGGCCGACGCCACCGTCGAAAAGCGGTACTCGCCGCCCAGGCCGGGGTTGCTGTCGTTCAGTCCCTTGTCGCGCTGAAAGTGGTAGGAGTAGAAACCGCCGTTCAGCCACACTTCCTTCAGCGGCGCCGATTCGATGGTTTCAAAGGTGTCGGCCACCGCCGCACCGGACAGGCAGGCCAGCATCACCGCGCCGGCAATACGCAAACTTTTGATCATCCGAAGCTTTCTTCGTCATGTTGAGGACGACGGATTATAGCGTCCCGGTGGAGGCCGTACGCTTCCGGCCATTCGGCCGGCAGATGCCAGGTGCCGAACACGCGGTCGAGGAAGGGCAGGGTCGACGCGAAGTTGCGGTCCAGCGGCGCGACGCTGGTGTGGTGCCAGTGATGGAAGGCCGGCGTGGCGATGATCGATTCCAGCGGGCCGAGACGGACACGCAAGTTCGAATGGATGAAAAATCCCCATGCCGTGCCGATGACGATGACCAGCGCCGGCGCCGCGCTGCCGCCCGCGCTGGCGCCGGCCAGGCCGAGGGCGTACAGCGGCGTCATGCCGAACAGGCGGGTGACGATCATGTCCACCGGATGCGCATGCGTGTTGATCAGGAAGTACAGGTGCTGAGGCTTGTGATGCACCGAATGGAAATGCCACAGCCACGGCAAGCGGTGGCTCAGGCGATGGCCCCAGTAAAAGCCGGTTTCCGCGATCAGCATCGACAGCGGCAGCTTGACCGCCAAGGGCAGCGCGCCCATGGCGGCGGGCACGGCGGCCGGCAGCACCGCCTGCGCGGCCACGGCCACCACCGCCATCAGCGCGCCGAGGATGGCGGCCGGCAGCAGGCTGTTGAGAAAATACAGGCCGAGATTGAGCGCCAGCGCGCGCCGTGTCAGTCGCGCCTTGCGCACCGCCAGCCAGCGTTCCAGCGGCACGAATACCAGCGACAGCAGCACCAGCCACAGGCACAGCCGCGCAACGTTGACGGCGAAGGTGGGCAGGTAGGCGAGGATGTCGTTTATCAGTGTCATGGCTGGAATGATAGCGGAAAAGAAAATGCCGGACGCGTGCGTCCGGCATCGGTTGCGGCTGACAGTATATTACGCAGCCTTGGCTTTGCGGCGACGTGCGGCGAAACCAACCAGGCCCAGACCCAGGCCCAGCATGCCCCAGGTCTGCGGCTCAGGTACGGCGGCGGTCATCGACACGCCATCCAGCAGCGAGAACGGCGGCACGCCGGCAGGCGTGCCCACGGCCAGGAAGCTCAGCAGTTCGCTGGTGCCGGTCGCGGTGAAGGTGAAGGTTTCTTTCTGCCAGCCGGTGAAGCCGTGGTTGACGTTGTTCTTCACGGCGGTCGACTGGGTTTCGCCGCCCAGCGAGACTTTCCACTGTTCGGTGGTGGCGCCGCTGAAGCCGGACTGCTGGGCGCCGGCCCAGTAGAAGGTCAGGTTGTATTGCTGGCCGGCCACCAGGCCATTGACCGTCTGCGACAGAGGTGAGACTTCAAATGCGCCATCGGAGGCGACGAAATTGCCGCCGACCGGGCTGGCCTGCAGGCCATTGGCCGAACCATTGTTCGGGCCCCACAATTGCAGGTTGCCGTAGCTGCCGGGCGTGCCGCCGTGATCGACGTTAGAGCCGCTGAACAGGAAGTTGTAGCCGGCCGTGGTCCAGCCTTGCAGCTGATGACCGCCCCAGTTGATCTGGCCGTAGTCGCCGGATTCGAAATTGCCGTTGACGATCAGCTCGGTGGATGCGCTGGCAACGCCGCTGCACAGGGCAGCGGCGGCGGTAACAGCCAGCAGTAAGGATTTCAAACGCATAGATGGCTCCAGATAAAGTTCACTAGTAATAAAAGCAATAACTTGCCTGAACGACATTATGCTTAAGAATAGTTTTTTTAGGAATATTTTTAATTTGTAAAGTAAGTTGCCACTAGTTTAAGTCTTATGCTAAAAATTGGAAGCGCTGCCACGGCGGCCTGAGCAAACCGCGCCCGTCAGATCGTCATGCGCCAGTTGCGTCGGTAGGCGTACGCCATAGCGAGCCAGAACACGCCGGTGAAGGCCGCCGCGAAGGCCACGGACGCCACCCAGGGACCGAAAAGCGGTGCCAGCGGGCGGCTGAAAACATGGGCATACAGCGGCGCCATGACCCCGCTGCCTTCAATCACGCAAGTCGCGATCCACGATCCGGCGTAGGCGGCGATGGCGTTCACGCCCATCGCGCGGCCCAGCGCCGGCCAGCCGCGCACATCGATCAACTGGTGCGCCAGCGCAATGGCCAACATGCCGAAGCCGCCGGTCCACAGCGCGAACGAGGAAGTCCACAACTGCTTGTTCAACGGCAGTGCCAGCGACCACAGGCCGCCGAGCAGCATCGCCGCCGCGCCGGCCAGCGCCAGGTTGCGGGTCTGTCCCTTGCGCAACCAGTCGCCGGCGCGCAGGCCGAGGATCACCGTGGCCAGCGACGGCAGCGTGCCCAGGATGCCCTCGGGATCGTGGCCGATGCCGGTGGCGGCGTCGTACTGGTAGGCCAGGTGGCCCAGCAAGGCGCTGTCGATGCGGTCCGCCAGGTTCAGGCCGGGCTCCAGCGATCCGCCGGCGGCCAACAGCGCCCAGTAGCCGAGCAGGATGGCCGCGCATATCGCCCACTGTGCGCGGGCGCTGCGCACATGGATCGTCAGCAGCGCCGCCGCGGCGAAGCAGATGCCCGTCCTTTGCAGCACGCCGAACAGGCGGAAGCCCCGCCCGTTCAGCAGCAGCATCGCCACCGCGTGCAGCGCAAGGCCCAGCAGCACGATGCGCACGGCGCGCAGCAGCACGGCGCGCGTCAACGGCGCCGTGGCCGCTCCTGCATTCAGGCGAGGGCTGAGCGCCAGGTTGATGGACACGCCCACGATCAACAGGAAGACGGGGAATATGAAGTCGGGCGGCGTGCAGCCGTGCCATTCGGCGTGTTCCAGCCAGGGGTAGACGTGCGACCAGTCGCCGGCGTCGTTCACCAGCAGCATGGCGGCCACCGTCAGGCCGCGCACTGCGTCGATAGAATTGATGCGCATAGATTTTTAAGTTTATAGCTGCAGTTTGATATGCATGCGGTTGAGAACTGCTGCCAGCGCCATGACGATAACGGCATAGGCGGCGGCCCAGAGCAGGCCGGGCAAGCCTGCGCCCAGCACGGCGGGAAACGACAGATGCAGATACTGCATCAGCGCGTAGACGATGTAGGGAATGATGTAGGTCAGCAGCGGATTGGCGGCGGCCGGGCGCACCAGCGCGGTCCAGCGCTGCCGCCGCTGGACGTCCACCAGCCAGTACAGCGCCGCAAACAGCAGCACGCAGATGGCGGAACTGTACAAGGCCCAGCTGGGTGTGGCGTCGATCTTGGAGACGTGGAAGGCAGGGCGCAGCAAGAAGGCGATGACCGCCAGCACGGCGGCCAGCGCCGCCGCCATGCCGAATGCCCGGCCGGCCCGCCCGCCATCGCCGAAGAAGATCAGCGCCGTCAGCAGCCCGCACAAGGCGATTGACGTGTGCACCGCGTTCTCGGCCTGGGCGCCAAACCACGACGGCGCCGCCACGGTGCGGGCCAGGCAGTAATACGCCGCACAGCCCAGCACCAGCAGGGCCACCGCCACCAGACTGCCGCGCGTCAGCCGGAATGCCACGCTGGCGTACAGGTAGGCCCAGCCGATCAGTCCCAATATGCCCCACCACTGCGGCGCCAGCCGCAGACTGCCGTCCGGGCCTCCCCGGAAAGCCAGCGCCAGCGCGACCAGACCGGCCGCGCCGAGCAGGCGCAAACCGATTGCCAGCGCCTTGTTTTCGAACCGGTACACCGCCCATACCAGGATCGCACAGACGTAGAACAGCAGCGACCACACATGGATGGACATGCCCATCGCCGCCTCGTTGTAGCCTTCCTCGGCATTGACCATGAAGACACCCAGCACCAGCAGGCCGGCGGCGCGCGACAGCATGTGGCGCCACTGCCGCCACGTGGAGTCGCCCGCCGCCACCCGCTGCGCCGCAGCGAACGGGATCGACATGCCGACGATGAACAGGAACGCCGGGAACACGACGTCGGGGAAGGTCATGCCGTCCACGCCGGCCGGGGCGTGATCCATCCAGGCCGGCACGCCGCGCACGCCGGCGAGCGCGTTCACGAAGATCATGACCAGTATGGTGATGCCCCGGAAGGCATCGATCGCCAGCACCCGTTGTGGTTTAGAGTTTGCCACGCAAGCCCAGATAGTATTGACGGCCGTTCGAATACGATGCGATAGGCTGGTCCTTGTTCATGCCGTAGTAGCGCAGCACGGCGTTGTTCAGGTTCAGCGCATCGAAGGTGACCGACAGGTTCTCGTTGATCTTGGAGCTGACCGACGCCGCCAGGTTGCCGGTGCCCGCCATCACCTGCGGGAAGCTGTTGTACAAGCCGCCGGAGAAGCTGGAACGGTAGGTGTAGGCCAGGCGCGCGCTCAGCTTGTCGTCCTCGTAGTAAGTCTCGGCATTGTAGGTGTTTTTGGAATTGCCCACCACCGCCAGTCCGTCGTCCGCCTTGCCGTCGGTGTAGGTGTAGTTCAGCACCACGCCGACGCCGCCGAACAGGTCCTGCTGGTAGGCCAGCTCCGCGCCCTTGTTCTTGGCGCCGATGTTGGTCGGCGACGAGATCGTGTAGCTGTCGAAGCGCTTGAACGAGTTGTTGAAGTAGGTGAGGTTGGCCGTGCCGTAGGTGACGTAGGACGACATGTCCATGTAGAACAGGCCGGCCGACAGCAGGGACTTCGGCGAGAAGTACCACTCCAGCGCCGCGTCGTAGTTGGTCGAGCGGACCGGCTTCAGGTTCGGGTTGCCGCTGCTGCCGGTCAGGTTGGTGTCGTTCAGCGTGACGGCGCCCACCATCGCGCTGTAGTCGGCGCGGGCCATGGTCTTGGCCACGGCGAAGCGGCCCACCAGCGTCGGCGAAAGGTCGACCTTGACGTTCGCGCTAGGCAGCACGTCGTTGTAGCCGCGCCGGTTCAGGGTCGGCGTGTAGACGCCGTTGACGTTGTTCTGGCCGATCGGATTGTCGCCGCCCGGGATGTTGGTGATCGTCGCCTGGTTGGTGTGCACGTAGCGCAGGCCGACGTTGCCGCGCCAGCCGTCGCCGGCCAGGTTGACCATGCCGTAGACGGCGCTGGTCTTCTCCTTGACATCCATCTCGCCGGCCCAGTTCTCGGTATTCGGGCCGCCGGCCAGGTCGTACCTGGTGGCCCAGGCCGCGATGTTGGCGGGGCTGATCTGCCACACGTTGCGCAGGAAGCCGCTGCTGCCGGAAATGCCGTTGCCGAAGTTGGACGGATACGTCGCGCCATCCCACACCGGCAGCGGCGCCGACGTGGTGCCGTCGCACACGGCGCAGCTGCGGTTCTCGGGCTGGCTGACGTTGCGGTGGTGCTCGGCGTAGCGCACGCCGAACTTGGCCGACTCCATGACGCCCTTGTCCAGTTTCAGTTCGCCGTCAAGCTGGCCGTATTTTTCCGTATCCAGCGTGACCACGTGCGAGCCCCAGGCGGAGGCGGTCACGTAGTTGGTGAACTTGGAAGTGTCTGCGCCAGGGAAGGATATCGTCGCCGGCGACATGCCGTTCAGCGTGTAGCTGGAGCCGGCGCCGGTCAGGCCGGCCTCGTAGCCGATATCGGCCGGGGTCTTGCCGGTGCCGCGCGTGTAGCCGGCGCTGCCGGTGATGCGCAAGTCCTGGTTGACCTTGTAGGCGCCATCGAGATCGATGTAGGCCGAGGAGGACGAGGAGCCGGGACGATAGATCTGGTCGCCGAAGGCCGAGTACAGCGACGAATTGTACGGCTTCGTGGCGCTGACCGCCGGGTACTGCGAGGCCGGTATCGTGGCCGACACCAGCGTGCCGCTCCTGACCGTGTAGGCCGACGGCACCACGCCGACGGAGGCGCCGGTGTCCGGATCGGTGGCGTTCAGGTTGCCGGCGATGTTGTTGTAGAAGCTGCGGTTGTAGTTGGCCGCGTCCAGCTGCGAGCTGAAGCCGTTGATGTCGAAGCTGAAGTCTCTGCTCGGCTTGAACTGCAGGTCGATGGCGCCGCCGGTGCGCTTGCGGGTCTGCTCGAACAGCGAGGCGCTGATGCCGGCCGGCGCCAGTACGCCCGCCAGTTCGGGGTGCGCCTTGGCGGCGTTGCTCTCGGCGTCGATCGGCGCATAGCCGTAGAACTCCTGGCCGTCGCGGCGCTCGTGGCGTTTTTCCGAGAACAGCTGCAGCAGCACGCCGAAGGTCTTGGCGTCGTTCTTCCAGCCGATCAGCGCATTCAGTTGCGGGTCGGTCTTGCCCGGTAGGTCGGCGCGGATCGCCTGGACCGAGGCTTCCAGCGTCAGCTGCTTCTTGAAATCGAGCGGCTTGCGGGTTTCGATGTTGACCGAGCCGGCCACGCCGCCTTCGACCATGTCGGCCTGCTGGCTTTTCTGGACCGTGACGGCACTGACGATTTCCGACGGCAGCAGCGCGTAGCTGACGCTGCGCCCGACGGCGCCCGCCTGGTCCAGCACGAACCAGTCGCCGGTGCCGATGGTGTGGCCGTTGACCAGCGTTTGCGTCAGGCTGGAGCTGGTGCCGCGGATGCTGACGCGGTCGTTCTCGGCGAAGCCGCCTTCGCCGCCGGCGGAGGAGGAGATGTTCACGCCCGGCACGCGCTGGATGGCGTCAGCCACGTTCTTGTCCGGCATCTTGCCGATGTCCTCGGCCGATACCACTTCGGACAGCGTGTCGCTGTTGCGCTTGCGCGTGAGCGCCTGCTGCAGGGAGGCGCGGATGCCGGTCACCACAACCTGTTCCATCGGCTGGCCGTCGGCCGCGGCCTGCTGCGCCAGCGCCGGCGACGATGCGCACGTCACCATCGACGCCAGCATCAATGCCACAGCCGACGCGATAGGCGTCGGCACCGTTTTCATCCCTGCTTTGCTGTCCATCTACTCTCCCTTGTATTGATTGGATTTATTCGAACTACTGTTGCCGGATTCTCCACAGTCTTCCTTAAGCAAATCCAAAAGAAACCTTAACGTTTGCCTAAGGCTGTGGCGCGCAGGCGATTGACACATCGGCAAGAAGATGCGTAGATACGGACTTCACGCAGTGGAGCAAAGAGTCATGAAGATATGCCTGGTCGAGGACGACCTGGAGTTGGGCAAGGCGCTGCAGTCGGCCTTGCAGGACGCGGGACAGGAAGTGGTATGGGTGCGACGCGCCGGCGACGCCCGTCGTTGGGTCGAGACCGAGCCGTTCGACGCGGTGCTGCTGGACCTCGGCCTGCCCGACGGGAACGGCATCGACGTGCTGCGCGACCTGCGCGCCGCCGGCCACACGCTGCCCATCCTCGTCATCACCGCGCGCGACAGCCTGGAGGACCGCCTCAACGGCCTCGATCGCGGCGCCGACGATTACCTGGTCAAGCCTTTCGTCATCACCGAACTGCTGGCGCGGCTGCGCGCGGTGCTGCGGCGGGCCACCGGCTGGAGCGAATCGGGCGAGCCGGTATGGAAGGTCAAGGACCTGGTGTTGGACGACAAGCGCATGCTGCTGACGCGCGCGGGAACCAATGTGGTCTTGTCGAAAACCGAATTCGCCTTGCTGCATGCGCTGATGCGCTACCCGGACCGGGTGCTGACCCGGCGCGAGCTGGAGTCGCGCGCGCTGCCGCACAGCGAAGGCGCGGCGCTGGACGTGCACATGTCGCACCTGCGCCAGAAGATCGGCGAAGGTTATATCCGCACCGTGCGCGGCGTCGGCTACGTGGTCGACAAATGAATAGCCGATGAAGAACCGCTCGCTGTTCCGCCGCCTGCTGCTGGGCTTCATCTCGGTGATGCTGCTCGTGTGGCTGGCCAATCTGGCGCTGGACGTCTACGAAACCCGCACCGCCAAGCGGCGCGACATGCAGCGCGAACTGCGCGCCAGCGCCTTGCGCATCCTGGTCGTGATGCAGACCATCGGCGAACGTCCGCCGGAACAGATCCAGCCGGTGGTGCGCAAGATGGAAGGGCTGCACTACGCACTCTACAAGGAACTGGGCTGGTACATTCCGGCGCTGCAGACCCAGGTCTGGAAGCGCGGCCAGTTGGTTTATGCATCGCCGGACCCGGGCCTGCCGCCGACCGACGCCGCCGCCGGTCCGTACGGCCAGCCGCTGCGGGAAGGCTGGGTCGTCTCGGTGGAGGACGATCCCGCAACCGGCGTCACCGTGCGCATGGCAACGGAGGTGATCGGCGAGTGGATGCTGCAGGTGTCGAGCATCGGCTACTACTTCGCGCCGCTGCTGTTCAGTATTCCCTTCCTGTTGCTGCCGGCGTGGTTCATCATCCGCGTCGGCCTGCGTCCCCTGAAGTACATCGTCGGCGAGATCGAGGAGCGTTCGGCGACGGACCTGTCGCCGCTGGCGGCGTCGCCGTACCAGGAGCTGTCGCCGCTGGTCGGCTCCGTCAACAAGTTGATGGAGCGGCTGACCGAGCGCCTGGAGCGTGAACGGGAATTCCTGGTCGACGCCGCGCACGAGCTGAAAACACCGCTGTCCATCATCCAGATCAACGCCGATACACTGACCACTACACGGACAGTACAGCGCGTGGAACAGGCGGGGGAGGGCCTGCGCGCAGGCGTGCAGCGCGCCACCCATACGGTGCATCAACTGTTGGCGCTGGCCCGATCCGGCGGCGACCGCGATCACACCAGCCTGGCGCCGCGCGACCTGGTGGAACTGGTGGCCGACCGTCTGGCGCTGGCCGGACAGATCGCCGCCACGCGCGGCATCGAGATCGAACTGCAGGCGCCCGAGCGCTGCCTGCTGCCCATGCATCTGGAAAGCATGGCCTCGCTGATCGACAACCTGGTCAGCAACGCGGTCAAGTATTCGCCGCCGGGCGGGCGGGTGTCGATCGCCATCGAGGAGCTGGACGGCGGGGTTACGCTGTCCGTGGCCGACCAGGGGCCGGGCATCCCGGCCGACATGCTGCGCAAGGTGTTTGAACGCTTCTTCCGCCTGCCGGACCAGGACCAGGCGGGCAGCGGCCTGGGCCTGGCCATCGCCGAACGCGCCGCCGCGCGCAATCAGGGCACTATCCGGCTGGACAACCGCGACGACGGCCCCGGCCTGAGGGTACTGGTGGTTTTTGGTACCGGTATCACCTGACGCCCATTCCGCACAATCCCTCTTTCGAGGGTCGTTTTCGTTGCCAATTGGTAGTAAATTTTTAATTGGATTAACTTATCGACATTTCGTATAGTCAATATCTATTGAATTTATTTAATTAATAAATTTCACGAACATTTGCCGTATGGAATATGATTGCGTTCACCACGTAAGAATTAAGGAAACAGCATGGAATCCTCAAAGAATGAAATCAGCGTTGCGACGCGTCTCACGGTCGGCTTTGGCATTTTGCTGGCCATGATGCTGGTGCTGACGGTGCTGAGCATCTACAAAGTCAACGCCATCGACGCCAGCCTGCAGCACATCAGCGACGTCAACAACGTCAAGCAGCGCTACGCCATCAACTTCCGGGGCAGTGTGCACGACCGCGCCATCGCATTGCGCGACGTGACGCTGGTGGCCGACGGCGACATCGGCGGCGTCACCGGCCTGATCGACAAGCTGGACGCGGACTATCAGAAATCCGCACAGCCGCTGGACAGCCTGTTCTCCGCCTCCGGCGCCAAGATCGGCAGCGAAGAACGCGACTGGCTGGCCAAGATCAAGCAAAGCGAAAGCCGCACCACGCCGATGATCAAGAAGATTATCGACACCCGCCGCGCCGGCAACATCGAAGGCGCCCGCCAGATGATGCTGGCGCAGGCCAAGCCGGCGTTTGTCGAATGGCTGGCCGCCATCAACGGCTTCATCGATCAGCAGGAAAAGATGACGGAAGCCGAATCGGAACTGGCGCGCAAGGCCGCGCACAACTTCCAGTCGTTGATGCTGGCGCTGCTGGCCGCGGCCGTGGCCCTCGGCGCGGTGGTGGCATGGCGCGTGACCCAATATCTGCTGCGCGCCCTGGGTGCCGAGCCGGCCGAAGTGAAGGCGCTGGCCAACGCCGTCGATCGCGGCGAGCTGTATCACAACGTCGACCTGCGCGATGGCGACAGGGACAGCATCATGGCCGTGCTGGTAAAAATGAGCGGCAACCTGCGCACCACCGTCACCGAAGTACATGAAAGCGCCAACGCCGTCAGCGACATCAGCGGTCAGATCTCCGAGCGCAACCAGCACCTGTCCGGCCGCACCGAAGACCAGGCCAGCTCGCTGGAAGAAACCGCGTCGGCGATGGAGCAGCTGACCGCCACCGTCAAGCAGAACGCCGACAGCGCCCAGCAAGCCAACACACTGGCGCAGTGCGCTTCCGACATCGCCAGCAAGGGCGGGCAGATCGTCGAGGAAGTCGTGGTCACGATGAACTCCATCGACGACTCGTCGCGCAAGATCGTCGACATCATCAGCGTCATCGACGGCATCGCCTTCCAGACCAACATCCTCGCGCTGAACGCCGCGGTGGAGGCGGCGCGCGCCGGCGAACAGGGCCGCGGCTTTGCCGTGGTGGCCTCCGAAGTGCGCAACCTGGCGCAGCGCAGCTCGACGGCGGCGCGCGAAGTCAAGGCGTTGATCGACGAATCGGTCAGCCAGATCCACGCCGGCACCCAGCTGGTGGAGCACGCCGGCACGACCATGCGCGACATCGTCGACAGCGTCAAGAAAGTGAGCGGCATGGTCGAGGCGATCACCACCGCCAGCAACGAGCAGCGCCAGGGCATCGAGGAAGTCAACCGCGCCATTTCGCTGATGGACCAGGTCACGCAGCAGAATGCGGCGCTGGTGGAGCAGGCGGCGGGCGCGGTGCAGACGCTGCAGGACCAGGCCGGGCAACTGAACCACGCGGTCGGCGTGTTCAAGACCGAGCCGGCATCGCACCATGCTGCGCCTGCGCGCGGCAAACAGGCCGCCGGCGCGCGCCAGCGCGCCATGCTGCCGGCACCGGCGGGTGTGTGATGATGCAGGAGATTATGCTGAGGAATTCCGAGCCGGAGCGCATCGCGGCGCTGCACCAGCTGGGTATCCTGAACACCAACACCAGCGAATACTTTGATGCCGTCACGCGCTTGGTGGCCGAGATGTTCGGCATGTCCGGCGCATACATCTCGCTGATCGACAGCGACCGGCAGTGGATCAAATCGACGGTAGGCTTTTGTCCGCCGCCCAGCGCCAACCAGCGTGACCAGACCTTTTGCGATCATACGATCCGCCAGGGCAGGGTGCTGATGATCGAGGACACGCTGCTCGATCCGCGTTTCGCCAACAATCCCCTGGTCACAGGTCCGACCGGCGTGCGCTTCTACGCCGGCGCGCCGCTGGTGACGCCGGAAGGCTACGCCATCGGTGCCCTGTGCGTCATCGACACCAAGCCGCGCGCCTTGAGCGAGGCCGATCGCGACCGCATGACCGGGATGGCGGCGCTGGTGATGTCGCACATCATGCTGGGCCGCGCGGTAGGCCACGTGGACTCGGTCAGCGGCATGCCGAACAAATACCAGATGGCCGACGACCTCGACGCGCTCGGCAAACGTCACGCCGGCCAGCAGCGGGTGCTGGTGGCGATCGACATGCCGGATTCCGCCCGCGCTTTCGAAATCGTCCGCGTGCTTGGCGTCGCCGTCTACGACCAGTTGATACGTGCCGTCGGCGACAGATTGAAGCTGCTGTTCGAGAACCGGGCGCACCTCTATCATCTGACCGACGCGCGCTTCGCCATCCTCTCCAACGACGAGGACACGCAGGGCTTCATCGACTATCTGCAGGGACTGGAAGCGCAATTGCAGGCGCCGCTGCTCAACCTGAATATTCCGCTGAACCTGCCCAGCTTCGGCGGCATCGTCGCCTTCGAACTGTGCCCGACCGCCGCCAAGGATGCGCCACGCAAGGCCGCGGCGGCCGTCAACCAGGCCTTGATCAAGCAGCAGCGATGGAGTGTATACAACAACGCCGAAGATGAGCGGCAGCAGCGCGCCTTCCGCCTGCTGAACGACGTGCAGGCCGGTATCGAGGCCGACCAGTTCCAGTTGGTGTACCAGCCCAAACACGATCTGGCGAACGGTGCCTGCCTGTCGGCGGAAGCGCTGCTGCGCTGGAATCACGACGAACTGGGACCGATATCGCCGGCTGAATTCATCCCGCTGGTCGAGAAGACCGCGCTGATCGGTCCCCTGACGCATTGGGTGATACGCACGGCGATCAAGCAGGTATCGGAGTGGCATGCGGATGGTCACCGGGTCAAAGTCGCCATCAATCTGTCGGCCTACAACTTCGAGGAGCCGGACATCGTGCAGCGGCTGTCGGACGTCTGCCGCGAATTCAACGTCGATCCGCGCTACGTGGAGATCGAATGCACCGAAGGTATCTGGATGGAAGGCAGCGGCATCCTGAAAACGCTGCACGACATCCGCGCGCTCGGCATGAGCCTGGCGCTGGACGATTTCGGTACCGGCTACAGCAACTTCGCCTACCTGCAAAAAGTGCCGGCCACGGTGGTCAAGGTCGACCAGTCGCTGATCCGTAACGTCCACGCCAACCCGCGCGACCAGCGCATCGTACGCTCGCTGATCTCGCTGGCCAGGGAGCTGGATTACCAGGTGGTGGCGGAGGGCGTGGAGACTGAGCAGTCGCTGGGCCTGATCCGGGAGTGGGGCTGCCATATCGCGCAGGGCTACCACTTCGCCAAGCCGTTGGCCGCGCCGGCCTTCCTGCAACACGTCGTGCTATACAGCGGCAGCAATGCCGCTGTGGGCGCGTAAGTCGCATGTATTGAAAGCCAGCGCGGCGCAATATAGCATTAAGGCTGTTCGCAGACCGCCTGTGGTTGAGCGATGTTGCACACCCAGTTCCAACGAATATCGGAAGTCTGCTGCAACTGCACGCTGAACGAGGTGCCTGGGGTGGTCACGGCCAGCGTAATCACATTGCCGGTGATATCGGCGCCGGGGAAGTCGTTGCCGACAACGTTGTCGACCACCGCACCGCGGTCGATCTTGGCGTTGATCTGGCTGTTGGCCAACAGGTAGGCCATATTGTTTTGAACGTATTGGCCCAGCGCGAAGGTGCCGCCGCCTGGCAAGGCGATGACGGTGTCGGCCGGCACCAGTTTGTTCAGGCCGACCAAGAAGTTTTGGTCGCGGGCGAAGAACAGGCTGTCCTTGACTTTGGCTGCGGAATTGAGCAGCGTGGCTTCGATACCGGCGTCGACCTTGGTCGCGACCGAATTGACCAGGCGGTCGACGCCCGGAATGATCCAGCCGAGGTTGGTATCGCAGTCCGTGTTGGAGGTCGGGCTGAAAGTGAGCCCGACATTGCTGCCGAGGGCGCCGTTGACGGAGCCATACTGCGCCGTCACCGAGACGTTGTTCAGGTAGAGCTGGTTCTGGCAGGTGTAGTTGAGAATGCCGAACTTCGAGCCGCTGTAGCTGCTCAGCGCATAGTAACTAAATCCGTTCAGGCCCAGATAGGTAACGCCCGAAGACTGCGGGCGGATCGATGCGTTGATGCTGCCACTAAGATGGCCTTGCAGGAAGTGTGCGCCATTGCTATTGACCAGTTGCGCAACGTAAGTGTTCAAACCTTGTTCCAAACCATAGGGAATCGAGACAACTTGCTCGGCCACGCTGCGCAGCGGGCCGTTGGCGGTCTCGAATTCCATGATGCTGCGGCTGCCGCCGCCATAGTTGATGGTCAGCGTGTAGTAGCGGTCGAGGACCGTGGGGCGCCAGTCGGCGTGTGCCGAACTCATTGCAAGCAGGGTTGCCAGTGCAAGAAACTTTTTCATCTTTACTCCGGGTGGATGTGGAAAAAAGGCAGAGCTGTCGCGCTGCGTTTTGTAGTGTATCGGCTAATTTTGACTGAAAACTATCAAATTTCCACAAAAACAATTTTATCTAGTTGTAAACAAAAAAGCCGCTCAGCTGATCGCTGAATGGCCTTTGACAGCCATCCAGGCCATAAGGCCCGCCGCCTAGTCCATTTTCCGGAGGTTCCACTGAAGGCCGCCTTGAGGCGGCTTTTTTTCTTTTTTCGCCAAGAATTCTCACCAATTATTGCATATTGGTTAAATTTATTAAATAGGTAAATTTATCTTGAAATAAAGATTTTGGTGACGCAAAATCGGCATCTGCCACTTCGGCCTCGTCGTTAGAAAGGTTCGCATGAAGCACTCATATATTAAATGCATAGGTACCCTCGTTATGGCCTGCTGGTCAGTTGCGCAGGCAGCGCCGTACAGCGGCAACGCCCCGGCATGTACGCCGACTTCCACGCCGCAGACCTGCAAAATTGATCTGACTGATTTTATGAAATCGCAATTTAATTGGACGATCGGCGGCAAGACGTACACATCGGACTCCACCAATCTCTCGGCGGCAGCCAATTCAGCCAGCACATCGTCCTTCCGATTTATCCGCAAGGAAGGCAACAGCATCTACGATTACGACAGCAATACCCTAAAGTTCGGCACTGCCGACGTGACTGTCAAGCAGGGTTTCATGAATCACCCGTCGCTGCCAAATGTGCTGCTTCATTCCAAGACCGGAACCAATACCGGCGGGACGCTGGAAGTATTCCGCTGGGCCGCTGGGCTCGACAATGCCATGTACGTGCAATCCGAACCGTATGACAATGGTGGATGGAAAAGCTTCGCGCAGCGCGAATCGGCACCGAATATGCAGTGGATCAACCGCGGCTACTTCTGGTCCGATAAATTGTTTGACGTCGTCAAAAATCCGGCCAATCCGGCGGAATGGGTCAGCGCCACACGCACCTGGAGCGGCAGCGATCACGACGACATACTGCCAAGTGGCGCCAAGACCGGCACTACGCTGATCGGCAGTACCAACTCCGTGGTGGTACGATACTATCCCGCCGAAAATGGCGCCTGGGTCAATGCGGGTCTGGGCCAGTTGCCCTCGACGCCCTTGGAAATCCTCGAGGTCGTGTTAAGGAAAGAAGTGGGCTCGGCGGTCACCTGGTGGGAGAAATTTGATTACGCGCGGCAGAAGCGCGCAGATGGCAGCTATAACTATTTCGGCATGATCCGATTCCAGAGTTCGTTCGACTACTACAGTCATCCATACGCCAAATGCACGAATGGCGTTCCTCCCGCCGGACATGCCAACGGCGAGTGCGGTGATGCCGATTTGCTGATAGAAATCACCTCTCACTACAATGCGTTCACCAATGCGCTGGATGCGCAGCAGGGTAAGACGGTCAAGGCATGGTATGACACCGCCTTGCTGCCGGCATACAAGCCGCAGAACGATCCCAAGCTGACACTACGCTCGACTCCCGGCGACCTGACGCTGCCGCATAACCGCGGCGGTTTCATTCCGCCGGGCAGCGGGGCCGATGCGAAGGGCGTGTCCTTTGGCGGTTCGTCCACCGCGCCGCCGGGCCAGATGCTTTACCTGGAAAACACCACCGTCGAGCAGGATTGGTATATTTACCCGAATGGCCAGGACCCCCTCTACGCACCAGCGGCATCGCCAACAAACTACTGCCGGGAAGGCTATAGTTATCTGGCCTCGTTCACGACCACGGAATCGTACAATGGGCTGAACGGTGCGAGCACCAAGGGGCTGCACTGGGTCATCGTCTGCGGGACCAGTACCGACGCTTATTTCCAGGGCAGTAACGGCGCCCAAGAGGCAAGCTGTAATCCCGGCTATATTTCCAGGGGCTGGTTCGGCAAGCCGACCAATCTGTCGATGACTACCTGCCTGCCTGGCGGAAGTTGCGTTGATGCCACCGCCAAGCCATACATCAATTTATGCGTCAGCCAGAAGGAAACGGCGTTCACTTACCCTGCACCGAATCCCTGAATATTTTTGATGATCTCCCATTGAAGGCCGCCGTCAAGCGGCCTTTTTTCTTTTGTCATCTTTGCCATATAATCGGGCAATGACAAAACTGAACCGACTTCACGCCCTGATCCTGATCGCGCCGCTGCTGCTGGCCGGTTGCCAATCCACGGCCCAGCGCATCGCCGACTGCAAGGTCGGCGACTGGACCGCCATCGGCCACAAGGATGGCCTGGCAGGCGATCCGCCGGACTACGTCGAGCGCAAGGACTTCTGCGACGATCACGCCGACGACAAGAAGCCTGCCGCCACCGGCTCGGAGGCCCAATACATCAACGGCTGGGCTCAGGGCAACTGGGACCTGTGGTCGGTGCTGGGCCAGAAGGACGGCGCGGCGGGCATGCAGCCGTCGCATTACGATGTCCACGTGGTCGGCGACGAGGTACGCAAGCACAGGACGCCGCTCAACCGTCCGGCCTACGACGCGGGTTGGGCGCTAGGGAATTCGGAATACTGGAAAACGCTGGGCCGGCGCGACGGCACGGACGGCAAGCCGCTGTCGCAACGGGAGGCCGCGCGCGCCAAGGCCGCCGCCATGCAACTGCGCTACGACGATGCCGCGTATGGCGACGGCTGGCAGATCGGCAACCGCACCTTCTGGCAGGACGCGGGCTATACCGACGCCCGCAACGGCACGCCGGACAGCGAGTTCCGCGACCGCGCCTCCGCCGCCCGCGCTGCCGGCGTGCAGGTGCAGGAGGAAGCCTACCGCGCCGCGTGGAACGCGGAGATCATCAACTACTGGCGCAATCTCGGCACGCAGGACGCGGTCAGCGGCAAGGACTTCACCGCGCGCGGCAAGGAAGCCCGCGCCAAGGGCCTGAAGATCTACGAAACCGAATATCGCCTGGCGTGGGAGGCGCGCCTGACGGACTACTGGCGCCAGGCCGGCGAGGACGACGGCTACGGCAAGCCCTTCCTGCTGGAAGATCGCATCGCAAACGCCGGCCGCAACGGCGTGTTCGTCATTCCCGCCACGCGCAGCGTGTACACGGCGGCCTGGGAAGAACAGAACGCCAGGTACTGTGTGCCGGACAACGCCTTCGAACGCGGCCGCGCCAACAGCGGCATGGCGGTGGATGTCTGCCGCGCCGAGCTGCGCAACCAGTTGAAGCACGCCTACGTCAGCGGCCAGGACTACGAGGTGGCCGCCGTCAAATACCGCCAGGCCGTCAGCGACGTGAACGAACTGTCGAGCCGCGTACGCGACAACCGCAATCGCCTGGGACGCCTGGAGCGCGAGATTCGCGCCAATCTGGAAGCGAAGGACCGCGTCGTCAACGACGACACGAAAAGGCAGGACGCCCGCCGCGAGCAGGAGCGCCGTGAACTGTCCGACTATATCCAGCGCCTGGAGCGCCAGCTGGACGACGCCCGCCGCTGGGCGGAGCGTCACGACCTGCAAATGCAGCGCCTGCGCCGGGAGATTTACTGATTGAAAGTCTATGGTTGGGCACGCCGGTCATACTTCCGCGCTTGATTCACATCAAGGAATGTCGATGTTTTGAGCCATATCATTGAGATAAGCCGATGACCGGAGGCAATCTCATGAAATATTGGAAATTTGTAGCGCTAGCGATGCTGCTGCTTGGCTTGAGCGGCTGCGGCTATAACGCGATGCAGGCGCAGGACGAACAGATCAAGGCCGGCTGGTCGGAAGTGGTGAATCAGTACCAGCGGCGCGCGGATCTGATTCCCAACCTGGTGAACACCGTCAAAGGCTACGCGTCGCACGAGGCCACCGTGCTGACCGAGGTGACGCAGGCGCGGGCGCGCGTGGGGACGATCCAGGCCACGCCGGAATTGCTCAACGATCCGCAGGCATTCGAGAAATTCCAGCGTGCGCAGGGCGAGCTTTCCGGTGCACTGTCCCGCCTGTTGGCGGTATCGGAGAACTACCCGCAGCTGAAGGCCGATGCCAACTTTCGCGATTTGCAGGCGCAGCTGGAGGGCACTGAAAACCGCATCACCGTGGCGCGCAACCGGTACATCAAGGCAGTCCAGGACTACAACGTGACCGTGCGTTCCTTCCCCACCAATCTGACGGCGATGGCGTTTGGCTACACGGTCAAGCCCAACTTCAGCGTGGCGGACGAGCGCGCCATCGCGGTTCCGCCCAAGGTCGACTTTTCGCCTGCCACGCGTCCGCCGCCAAATCCCGCGCCGGGAGGCGGCCAGTGAGAGCGCTTAGTCTTGCAAGAGTCCTGTTGCTTGTCTGCCTGCTGGGCTGGGCGGTCGCCGCTGGTGCGCAGGTCGCTGTGCCGCCGTTGTCGGCGCGGGTGACCGACACGACCGGCACGCTGACCTCGGACCAGAAGGCATCGCTGGAACAGGTGCTGCAGGACTTCGAAGCGAAGAAGGGCAGCCAGATCGGCGTGCTGATGCTTGCCTCCACCGCCCCGGAAACCATCGAGCAGTATTCCCTGCGCGTGGCCGAGCAATGGAAGCTGGGCCGCAAGAAAGTGGATGACGGCGCGTTGCTGATCGTCGCCAAGGACGACCGTACCATGCGGATCGAGGTCGGCTATGGCCTCGAGGGTGTGCTCAACGATGCGGTGTGCAAGCGCATCATCAGTGAAGTCATCACGCCGAAATTCAAGCAGGGCGACTTTTATGGCGGCATTCGCGACGGCATCGACGGCATGCTGCGCGTCGTTGAGGGTGAGCCGTTGCCTGCGCCGGCCCGACCGGCAGAGGATGGCGGCGTGGGATCATACCTGCCTGTGCTGCTGGTCCTGGCGCTGGTCGTGGGCGGCATCCTGCGCGCGTTGCTGGGCAGGCTGCCTGGCGCGATCATGACAGGCGGGTTGGTGGCCTTCCTTGCCTGGTTGTTTGCGGGAGCGTTGTCCGCCGCCGTGATTGCTGGCGTGCTGGCTTTGTTCTTCACCTTGGTGGGTGGACGCGCGCTCGGCATGGCCGGACGGCATTATGGCGGCGGCCTCGGTGGCGGCTTCGGCGGTGGATCGGGCGGCTTTCACGGCGGAGGCGGAAGCTTCGGCGGTGGCGGCGCCTCGGGACGGTGGTGAACATGAAGATCAACATGAAGCGCATCTTGCGGCATGCAGTGTTGACGCATTGGCAGGTGGAGCGCGCGTTCCCTCCACGCGCATTGGCCGCCATTGAACAGGAGATCAAGACCAGCGAAGCGGCACACCTGGGTGAAATCCGCTTTGCCGTGGAAGGAGGCCTGCCGGCTTCGCTTCTGTACCGCGGTCAATCCGCGAGGGAGCGCGCGATCGATATGTTTTCGCTGCTGCGGATATGGGATACCGATGAGCGCAACGGAGTGTTGATCTACCTGCTGCTGGCCGATCATTCGGTGGAAATCGTGGCCGATCGCGGCGTGCACGCGAAGACCGGCGCGCCCGAATGGGAGCGAATCTGCCGCGGCATGGAAACCGCGTTTCGCGGCGGACGCTACGAACAAGGCGTCATCGACGGCATCCAGGCGATCACCCGGTTGTTGACGACGTATTTCCCCTCCCACGGCGCCCGCCGCAACGAGCTGCCCGACAAGGTCGTGCTGCTGTAGATCAGAAATCGACCGAGCCTGATACCACGATCGTGCGCGGTGCGCCCAGTACCAGGTAGCCGGAGCCGGGGTAGCCGCCGGCCGAGGCCCAGTAGTTTTTATCGGCGACGTTGTCGATGCGCGCGCGGAAGGTCACGTTGCGTTCGGCGATGCGGGTGGCGTAGCTGGCACCGATGTCCAGGCGGTTCCACGACGGCAGCTGCTGCTTGTTGGTGCCGTCCGCGTACTGCGACGACGTGTACAGGGCGCGGGCATTCAGGTCCAGGCCGCGAACGCCCGGCACATCCCATTCGGCGCCGATGTTCAGCTGCGTATCCGGCACGCCGATCACGTCCTTGCCCTGGTTGACCGCACCGGCCGTCACGCGCTGGGTTGCATCGAGCAGCGTCAGGCCGCCCAGCACGCGCAGGCCGTGCAGCGGAACGCCGAACACCGTCAGCTCCAGGCCTTGGTTGCGCTGCTCGCCGAACACGCCGAAGTGATTGTTCTGCACATAGGCCGACGGCTGGTTGGTGGTGAACAGCGCCGCGCTGGCGCCCAGCGTGCCGCCATCGTACTTGACGCCGACTTCCTTCTGCTTCGACGTGAACGGCGCGAATGCTTCTCCGATGTTGTCGATGTTCTGGCCGGAAGCGACGGCGCCTTGCTGCAGGCCTTCGATATAGTTTGCGTACAGCGAAACGTTCTTCGATGGTTTGTAGACGATGCCGGCCACCGGCGTCACCTTGCTTTCATTGTAGTGCGACAGCGTGGCGGTGTTGTTGTAGTCATAGCTGTCGGTCTTGATGGTCTGGTTGCGTGCACCGATCGTCACCAGCAGCTTGTCGTCCAGCAGCGACAGCGTATCGGCCACGGCGTAGCTGGACAGGATGGTCTTGCTGGTCAGCTTGGGATCGCTCAACACGCCGCCGGCGAAGAAGTCGGCAGCCGGCGCTGCCACGTCGACCGGTGCGTAGATGCTGGTCGCAAAGCCGCTGAAATTACTGAAGGCATAGGCGTTGCGCGATTCCTGCCAGTAGCTGGATGCGGTCGCGCTCAGGTTGTGGCCGACGGCGCCGGTGCTCAGCCTGGCGCGCACGCCGATCTCGCCGGTGCGCACGCTGTCGTGGCGCTCGTTGTCGAAGCGGTACATGCTGGCGCTGCCGTCGGCCTTGGCGACGGTGGGCGCGGCCAGGATGTTGGACTCGTCGCCGCTGCGTGCGCCGAACGCGGCCCACGCGACCACGTCCCTGGCCAGGTCGGCTTCGCCGCGCAGGGTGCCGAAGGTGTCGCGCTCGTTCGAGTGCGTCCATTTCTGCGACCAGTTGCTGCTGGCGTCAGGCGCGGCGGGCAGGGCGATGTCGGTGTTGACGGTCACGCTGGGACGCGCGCCTTTCAGCTTGTGGTCCTGGTAGCCGACGTCGGCGGACAGGCGGAAATCGCGTGCTTCGAAGTCGACGCCGACCGATGCCACGGACAGTTCGCGGTGTTCGCGGTCGACACCGGTGTCGCCGTCGCGGCGGGCGGCGTTGACGCGGACGCCGGTGTTGCCGTCTGCGCCAAAGCGGCGGCCGATGTCAACCGCCGCATAGCCCTGACCGCCGGTTTCGACGCCCAGCGTCAGCTGGGTCAGCGGGTTGTTGCTGGCGCGCTTGGGCAGCAGGTTGATCGAGCCGCCCACGCCGCCACCGCCCGGCGCCGCGCCGTTCAGGAAGGAGTTCGCGCCGCGGAAGACTTCCACGCGCTCCAGCAGTTCCGACGCCACGAATTGGCGCGGCAGCAGGCCGTACAAGCCGTTGTAGGCCAGGTCGTCCGAATTGACCGGGAAGCCGCGGATCACATACAGCTCCTGGTAGTTGCCGAAGCCGCGCGCCACGCGCACCGACGGATCGTTCTGCAGCACGTCGGCGACGCTGCGGGCTTGCTGGTCCTGGATCAGCGCTTGCGTGAAGTTCAGCGTGTTGAAAGGCGTGTCCATCATGTCGACATTGCCGAGCAGCCCGAGGCGGCCGCCGCGCGCGACCTGGCCGCCGGCGTAGTCCTTGGACAGGCCATCGGCCGATGCATCGGCCGAAGCGCTGATGACGACGGTCTGAATGGATGCGGCGGATGCGGATTGAGCCTGCGCCGCGGCATGCATCAGCAGGGCGGCGGCAAGGGCGAACGGGGACAGTTTCAGAGCGGACGAGGGCATATTTATTTTTCATTTAAATGCGATTGATTCTCATTATATCGGCGGCGGGCGATTTTCGCCACTAAATGAGAGTGATTTGCATTATCATTGCGGAATGAACACCAATACCGTACGCCGCTGGGCATGGATACACAAATGGAGCAGCCTGGTTTGCACCGTTTTCATGCTGCTGCTGTGCCTGACCGGCCTGCCGCTGATCTACCACCACGAAATCGACCATCTGCTGGGCAACGGCGTGCAGGCGCCCGAGATGGCGCCCGACGCGCCAAAGGCGGACCTCGACACCATCATCGCTGCCGGCAAGGCCATGTATCCCGGCAAGATCATGATGTACATCTCGCAGGAAGCGGACGAGCCGAACATCTGGAACCTGACCCTGGGCGACCATCCCACCGACGAAGGCTACAAGTCCATCGCGGTCGACGCACGCACCGCCAGGGTGCTGGCGCAGCCCAGTCTTGAGGGGAGCTTCATCGGCGTGATGTTCCACCTGCACGTGGATTTGTACGCCGGCTTGTGGGGCAAGCTGTTCCTCGGCTTGATGGGATTGCTGCTGGTGGCCGCGATCGTCTCCGGCGTGGTGTTGTATGCGCCGTTCATGCGCAAGCTGGATTTCGGCGAGGTGCGGCGCGAGCGCGGCCCGCGCCTGAAGTGGCTGGACCTGCACAACCTGCTGGGCGTTGTCACGCTGACCTGGGCGCTGGTGGTCGGCGCCACCGGCATGATCAATACCTGGGCCGACCTGCTGCTGAAGTACTGGCAGTTCACCGAGATGGCCGAGATGATCGCGCCGTACAAAGGCCAGCCGCCGCCGGCCAAGCTGGGCTCGATGCAGAAGTCCCTGGTCAACGCGCGCGCGGCCGAACCGGGCATGAAGATAGGCTTCGTCGCCTTCCCCGGCACGCCGTTCGCCAGTCCGCATCACTACGGCGTCTTCATGCGCGGCGACGAGGCGCTGACTTCGCGCCTGTACAAGCCGGTGCTGATCGACGCGCAAACCACCCAGGTCACCGACCGCCGCGCGCTGCCGTGGTATCTGACCGCCATGCTGATCTCGCAGCCGCTGCACTTCGGCGACTACGGTGGCGGATGGATGCAGTTCCTGTGGGCGATGCTGGACATCGCCACCATCATCGTGCTGGGCAGCGGCCTGTATCTGTGGTTGAAGAGAAAGGGAGGCGGGCGATGAACGGCGCCTTCATGCGGCTGTGGGGCGCGCCGATTGTGCTGGCTGTCCTCACCATCATCGGCCTGATTTCGGCGCTGGTCGGCGACGGCGTGTGGGACTACCTGTCCGCCGTCGCCCTGGGCATACCGGTGCTGGCGGGCGCCTGGTACGGCCTCAGAACCCGCCGCTCGAAGTGACGAAGGCGGTGAGCGCGCTGACCATGACGTAGTAGCCGTCGGGATCGCTGAGTGCGAATTCCCGGGTACCCGTGGCGGGGTTTAGATGAGGTTCTTCTTCCAGTGTTGGGGCCAGCGTGCTTGCGCGCAGCAGGGCTTCATCGAAGTCATCCACGCGGAAGAACAGCCGCAGCCGAACAGCGACTGGTACCACCTGAAGCTCAGCGCGACATTGGCAACGCCGATGATAGTCCATATGCGTTTCATAATTTCCTCGCTTTCGCTTGACCTTCCCGCAATAGGAAGGTGTATTCTTGCATACTTGCCGTGGTCGGAGTGACTGCGGTACCATGCTGACCACTATGCGCACACTCGTTCGGTTCCTGTTGTGGATGTTGATCGCCGCCTTGCCTTTGCAGGCCGTGGCGGCGGCCGTCATGCCCATCGCCGCGCTGACGATGCCGGCGCCGGTGGCGGCGCAGCCGGCGGCGCATGCCGGCCATTGCGCGTCCGCCGAGGCCGGCAAGAGCAAGGCAAGCGCCGTCGAGCATGGCAAATGCAATCATTGCGCCGGCTGCTGCGCCGGTGCGTCGGCGCCGCCGGGCGTGCCGGCCGTCACCTTGCCGGCCGTATATTCCGGCAGCGGTATCAGCGCCGGAGAACCGGCCATGACCGCCTACATTCCCGCTACGCTCGAGCGTCCTCCCCGCCTGTCCTGAGCTTGCCGTAGCCACGGGTTAGCCCGTTTGTTCGACATTTTCCAGGAATCAACATGACTCATTTTCGACTACCGCTGCTGGCGGCCGGCGCCTTGCTGCTTGGCGGCTGTGCCAGCTTGTCCGCCGACGGCGGCATGAACGACGTTTCACGCCTGACGGCCGAGCGCATCGGGCAGCCCGCAGCCCTCGCCAGGGATGGCGCCAACAACGATCAACAAGTCCAACTCCTGCTGGCCCAGCCGCTGACGGCCGACAGCGCCGTGCGCATCGCGCTGATGAACAGCCCGGCATTGAAAGCCTCGTTTGCCGAGCTGGGCGCGTCGGAGGCCGACCTGGTGCAGGCAGGCCGCCTGCGCAATCCCAGCCTGAGCTTTGGCCGCATACGCGGCGGCGGCGAAACCGAAATCGACCGCGGCATCATGTTCGACATCGCCGGCCTGCTGACGCTGCCGGCACGCTCGCGCATCGAAGCCGGCCGCTTCGAGCAGGCCAAGCTGCAGGCCGCCGCGCAAGCGGTGCAACTGGCCGGCGACACCCGCCGCGCCTGGTTCACGGCGGTGGCGGCCGCGCAATCGGCGGCGTTTGCCGAGCAGGTGCAGGCAGCCGCCGAAGCCTCGTCCGAGCTGGCGGCCCAGATGGCCAAGGCCGGCAACTGGAGCAAGCTCGATCAGGCCCGGGAGCGCGCCTTCCATCAGGAGGCGGTGACCCAGCTGGCGCGCGCGCGCCATGAAGCGCTGGCCTCGCGCGAACAGCTGGTCCGCCTGCTGGGCCTGTCCAGCGAGCAGCAGAGCTTCACGCTGCCCGATCGCTTGCCGGACCTGCCGCCGCAGCCGCAGGAAATGAATAACGCAGAAGCCCAGGCCTTGGCGCAGCGCCTTGATGTGCTGGCCGCGCGGCGCGATACCGAAGCCACCGCCGACGCCCTCGGCCTGACCAGGGCCACCGGCTTCATCAACGTGTTCGACGCCGGCTACGCCAACAAGAGCACCAGCGGCAAGCCGCGCGAGAACGGCTATCAGGTCTCGCTGGAACTGCCGCTGTTCGATTGGGGCGGCGCCAAGGTCGCCCGCGCCCAGGCGCAGTACATGCAGGCCGTGCACCGCACCGCCGACACGGCATTGCGCGCCCGCTCCGACGTGCGGGTGGCGTATTCCGCCTACCGCACCACGTACGACATCGCGCGCCACTACCGCGACGAAGTGGTGCCGCTGCGCAAGCAGATATCGGACGAGGTGCTGCTGCGCTACAACGGCATGCTGGCCAGCGTGTTCGAACTGCTGACCGATGCGCGCGAGCAGCTCGCCAGCGTCAACACCGCCATCGACACCCAGCGCGATTTCTGGATCGCCGAAACGCAACTGCAAGGCGCCATCAACGGCGGCGGCAACAACGACACAAGGAACGCACGATGATTTCACGCAGAGATTTCTTTAAGGGCGCGGGCGCCGTGGCCGTCAGCGCGGCCGCCGTCAGCAAGGCCGGCGCGGCCACCTTGCCGGAGGCGGTGACGATGAACAACGCCGACACCCATGTGCCGCCGCTGCCGCCGAACGGCCGTCCGTTCAATCCGGTGGTCACGCTCAACGGCTGGTCGCTGCCGTGGCGCATGAATAACGGCGTCAAGGAATTCCACCTGATCGCCGAACCGGTGGTGCGCGAGATGGGGCCGGGCATGAAGGCCAATCTGTGGGGCTACAACGGCCAGTCGCCGGGACCGACGATCGAGGTGGTGGAGGGCGACCGCGTGCGCATCTTCGTCACCAACAAGCTGCCCGAACACACCAGCGTGCACTGGCACGGCCAGCGTCTGCCGAACGGCATGGACGGCGTGACCGGCCTGACCCAGCCTGGCATCGCGCCGGGCAAGACCTTTGTCTACGAGTTCGTCGCCAGGCGGCCCGGCACCTTCATGTACCACCCGCACGCCGACGAAATGACGCAGATGGCGATGGGCATGATGGGCTTCTGGGTCACGCATCCGAAGGACCACACGCTGCACGCGGTGGACCGGGACTTCGTGTTCCTGCTCAATGCCTACGATATCGATCCGGGCAGCTACACGCCCAAGACCAATACGATGCTGGACTTCAACCTATGGACCTTCAACAGCCGCGTGTTCCCCGGCATCGCCTCGATGCCGGTGCGTCAGGGCGACAAGGTGCGCATCCGCGTCGGCAACCTGACGATGACGAACCATCCGATCCACCTGCACGGCCACGAGTTCGTGGTGACCGGCACCGACGGCGGCTGGATTCCACCGGCGGCGCGCTGGCCCGAGGTGACCACCGACGTCGCGGTCGGCCAGATGCGCGCGATCGAGTTCGTCGCCAGCGAACCGGGCGACTGGTCGTTCCACTGCCACAAGTCGCACCACACGATGAACGCGATGGGCCATAACGTGCCGAACATGATAGGCGTGGACCACAGCGGCATTGCCGAGAAGATCAACAAGATCGTCCCGTCCTACATGACCATGGGCGACAAGGGCGGTTCGATGGGCGGCATGGAAATGCCGCTGCCGGAAAACACCCTGCCGATGATGATGGGCGAGGGACCGTTCGGCGGCGTCGAGATGGGCGGCATGTTCACGGTGGTCAAGGTGCGCGGGGACCAGAAGCGGGGCGACTACACCGATCCGGGCTGGTACAAGCATCCGCCCGGCACGGTGGCCCGTGAATGGACTGGCGCGCTGCCCGAACCGGCGCGCAACTACAGCGCGGGCGGGCAGTCGATGCCGGCCGTGAACCAGCCGGATGTCGAAATGACCGTGCGTAAGCCGACCGGACATAGCGGCCACTAAAGCGCAGGAAGAGACCTGAGATATGTACCTGCGTCTGGTGGCCGCCGTCACTGTTGAAATCGTTTATCTGGTTTTCACACGAACCTGGCTGCGCGCGCATTTTTCCGGCGTCGAGCTTGAGATGTGGGTAACGGCATGTCGCCTCGTATCGTTGTGTGCGGACTGGCTGCTTTTTCGGGGTTTCCTTGCGCAGGCGGGCATTCAGCGTGCATCGCGTCCGACGATGCTGCTCTGGTGCGGGATTGCATTGCTATTCATGGTGCCGCTGCTGTTCCATGGCGGCTATCCCGCGGATTACACATACCGCGTCATCTTTGCGTTGACCAGCGTCGTGGTGGCCATGCGGGAGGAAGTGTTTTACCGGGGCGTGATACAGGGCCTTCTGGAGCGACGATTTGGCTTGCTGGTATCTTTGCTGGTCTCGAACGCGGCATTCGTCCTTTATCACTACGGCGTGCATCCATTCACCGCAAGCGGAATTATTGAACTGTTTGCGATGGGCTGCGTCTTGGGCGTGATGTACAGCGTGACCGGCTCGCTATTGGCACCGATAGCGCTGCATGCGGCTTACGACGCCATGTGGTCGCTGGGACCGATCGTGGCGCATCCTCCGCCGGATATCCTGCGCATTCCGTTTCACTTGCTGGGCGCCGCGCTGGTGCTTACCTGGATGCGCACTCAACTGGCGCGAGCGCGCGAACGGGGCGCTCCACCATGAAAACGCGTCGCATGCGCAAGGTCAAAACCTCTGTCGGAGAAAGGTCGAAAATCGTCACTGGACCTTTGCCTGGGGAGGCAACATGAAGCGGTTGGTGCATGGTATGCCGGTGCAAGTACGTTCTCTCGAAGAGATATTGGCAACGCTCGACGGGAAGGGTAAATGCGATGGCATCCTGTTCATGCCGGAGATGGTCCGTTTCTGCGGCGCCGTGCTGAATGTGCATCGGCGCGCGGACAAAACCTGTGTGGAGGGCTACGGCATGCGCCGCTTGGGCAAAGCCGTCTTCCTGGAGGCGTCCCGTTGCGGCGGCGAGTTTCACGACGGGTGCGAACGGCGTTGCCTGCTTTTCTGGCACGAACGGTGGCTGGTACCCGCTCCCGGGGCCAAGCCGGCAGCCGCCCATGCTCCGCCCGCCGTCCCGGCCCAACGTTTCGTCACCCGTGACGGCGAGCGCTATATTTGCCAATCCACCGAGCTGCTCGCGGCCACCAAACCCTTGTCGCGCTGGGCAGTCGCTGCCTTCGCCCGCGACGTGTGGACCGGCGAGGTCCGGCTGAGGGACTTCCTGACTCTGGTGTGGCTAACGCTGCGGCGACGCTTGTCGGATGGGGAGGAGCCCAACGCCATCCTGGGCGAGAACGCCCATCCCACCAGGGGCGACCTCGCCCTGGCGGCCGGCGACATCGTACGCGTCAAGTCCGCTCCGGAGATCGCCCGGCAACTCGATCCCCAAGGTAAGAACAAGGGCCTGGGCTTCGTGCCGACCATGTTGCCTGCCATTGGCAAACAGTACGAAGTGGCCTTCCCGATCCGGAAAATGATACTGGAAAAGACCGGCAAGATGATCCCCCTCGCAAATACCGTGGTCCTTAAAGGCATCCAGTGTGGCGGTCCGTGCGTGGCAAATTGTCCTCGCTCGAGCGATCTTTATTGGCGCGAGTCCTGGCTGGAGAGGCCGGTCGATAAGCGCGCGGGCAGGCGGCCTGATGGCCCCCGCCCCGAACTATGATAGGCTTGAAATAATTATCCGAATAGTGCCTTCTCATCAATGAAAACTTCCCGTTTCTCGCGCTTTCTGACGGCCATCGTCGCGATGCTCAGCATGCTGTATATGCAGTTTGCTGTGGCATCGTACGTGTGTCCGGGAATGCCGGCGGGAAGCAATGGTAGTGCGGCATCGGCGCAGGCCGTCATGGCCGACATGCCAAACTGCCAAGGCATGGATGCTGCGCGGCCGGCGCTTTGCCACCTGTACGCGCATGGCGAGCCGTCCAAACAGTCGCTCGATAAAACACCAACGCCCGACGTGCCGCCGTTCGTGCCGGCCGCGCTCGTGCTGGATTTGCAGTTTTTCGCTGCCGCCTTGATTCCTGAAGCAAAGCCCTATCCGCCGGTCGCGCTGACGCGAAGCACGGCGCCGCCCGTCGCCATCCGCAACTGCTGTTTCCGCATTTAAAACTCCAGACCGCCTAGTTCGTCATCGCGTCGCCGGGACCGGCGAGCGCGATGTTGTCCGTCGCATTCTGGAGCTACCATGTCATCCCCCTTATTCGTGCATTTTTATGCGCGCGCCGGCCGTCTTCGCTTGTCGTCGACGACCGCGCTCGTATTCCTCGCCGCCGCCCACGTTGCGCAGGCGGCGCCCCAGCCATTGACGCTGGCCCAGGCCCAACAACAAGCAGTCGCCCGCTCGCGCCAGCTGAGCGCGCAGGATCAGGCGGCGGCCGCCGCACATGAGATGGCGGTCGCGGCCGGCCAACTGCCCGATCCCGTGCTCAAGCTGGGCGTCGATAATCTGCCGGTCAGCGGTGCCGACCGGTTCAGTCTGGGCAATGACTTCATGACCATGCGGCGCGTCGGTGTATCGCAGGAATTGACGAGCGCCGACAAATTGCACTGGCGTTCCGCGCGCCTTGAACGTGAAGCGGACAAGGCGCAGGCCGAAAAAGAGGCCGCAACGGCCGCCGTTCAACGCGACACCGCGATCTCCTGGCTGGAGGTGTTCTACACCGAACAGATGGCCGAGGCCGTTATCAAGCAGACGGCCCTGTCGCGCCAGGAGATCGAGGCCGCCGAGGCCGCCCACCGTGGCGGGCGCGGCAGTCAGGCCGACATCCTCGCGGCCCGTTCCGCCTTGCTCATACTCGACGACCGCGGCAGCGAAATTGGACGCCGCCTTCGCGTCGCGCGCACCATGCTGGCCCGGTGGACCGGCGGCGAGACCACCGTGGCCGGGGCGCCCGACATCGACAACATCCGTCTGGATCCGGCCTCGCTCGACGGCGACCTCGCTCACCATTCGCAGATCGCGGTGCTGAACCGGCAGGAGGACATCGCACAAGCCGACGTCAAGCTGGCGCAGGCCAACCGGCGCGCCGACTGGAGCGTGGAGGTCGCGTTCCAACAGCGCGGCCCTGCCTATTCGAACATGGTGTCGGTCGGCATTTCGGTGCCGCTGCAATGGGACAGGAAGAACCGGCAGGACCGCGACCTGGCCGCCAAGCTCGCCCTGGCCGAGCAGGCCAAGGCCGAGCGCGACGAGATGCTGCGCGACCATGTCGCCGCGACCCGCGCCATGATCGTCGAGTGGCAGAGCGGCAAGGAGCGGGTTGCCAGGTATGCGCGCGAAGTGCTGCCACTGGCCGGCGAACGCAGTCAGGCGGTGCTGGCCGCCTACCGTGGCGGCAAGGCGACGCTGGCCGAGGTGCTGGCCGCAAGACGCAACGAATCGGAAACCCGCATGCAGGCGCTGCAGCTTGAGCTCGATACCGCGCGGCTGTGGGCACAACTGAATTTCCTCTTTCCACAGGAATCCAAATGAAGAACAAGAAAACGCTCGCGCTGTTGATCGCGATCGCCGTCGCCGCCGGCGGTTACGCCATCTATCAATTTGGCGTGCATCAGGGCATGCAAGCCATGCCGAAACATGACGAAGCGACGGCGGCCACTGGGCCCACCGGCAAGAAGCCGCTCTACTGGCATGACCCGATGGTGCCCGGCCAAAAGTTCGACAAGCCGGGCAAGTCGCCGTTCATGGACATGCAGCTGGTGCCGGTCTATGCCGGCGCCGACAGCGACGATGGTGGCGTCGCCATCAGCCCGAGGGTCCAGCAAAACCTGGGCGTGCGGACGGCGATAGTCACTGCGGGCAAGCTGCCCTCCGGTGTGGTCGCGGTCGGCAGCGTCGCGTACAACGAACGCGACGTGGCCTTGGTCCAGGCCCGCAGCAACGGGTTTGTCGAGCGCCTGTATGTGCGCGCTCCGCTGGATCCTGTCAGGCAGGGACAGCCGCTGGCCGACTTGTACGTGCCTGACTGGATCGCGGCGCAGGAGGAGTACCTGGCGGCCCGGCGCATGCAAGGCGGCGACACAGCCTCGCTGGTCGATGGCGCGCGCCAGCGCATGCGGCTGGCCGGCATGTCCGACGGGCAGATCCGGCTGGTCGAATCGAACGGCAAGGTTCAGCCGCGCACCACCATTTACGCGCCCACCGGCGGCGTGGTCACGGAGCTTGGCGCCCGCGAAGGCATGACCGTGGCGCCGGGGGCGCAGCTGTTCCGCATCAACGGCCTTTCCACCGTCTGGGTGAACGCGGACGTGCCCGAGAACATGGCGGCCAGAGTGCGAACCGGCGATACCGTCGAGGCGCGCGCGCCGGCGCTTCCGGGGAGCCTGTTCAAGGGCAAGGTCGGCGCGGTTCTGCCGGAAGTGAGCACCGCGACGCGCACGCTCAAGGCGCGTATCGAACTGGCCAACACCGGCGGACAACTGGTTCCCGGTATGTTCGCCACGATCACGTTCGCGTCCAACCGCGCTGCCGATGTCCTGCTGGTGCCGTCGGAGGCGGTGATCCAGACCGGCACCCGCAGCGTGGTGGTGCTGGCCCGGGACGGCGGCAAATTCCAGCCGGTCGATGTGGAACTGGGCGGCGAGGGCGGTGGCTTGACCGAAGTCCGCAAGGGCTTGGCCGCGGGGCAGAAAATTGTCCTGTCGGGCCAGTTCCTGCTCGATTCCGAGGCCAGCCTGAAGGGAACCACGAGCCGCATGGACGACGCGACGATGCCCATGGCGCCGGCGGGAGCGAGCAAATGATCGCCAGACTGATACGCTGGTCTATCGTCAACCGCTTTCTGGTGCTGCTGGCGACCGTGTTCATCGCCGCCTGGGGCGTATGGTCGCTGGCGCGCACGCCGCTCGACGCCATTCCGGATTTGTCCGACGTGCAGGTCATCATCCGCACCACCTATCCGGGACAGGCGCCGCAAATCGTCGAAAACCAGGTGACGTATCCGCTGACCACCACCATGCTGTCGGTGCCGGGGGCGAAGACCGTGCGTGGCTATTCCTTCTTCGGCGATTCTTTCGTCTATATCTTGTTCGAGGACGGCACCGATCCCTACTGGGCCAGGTCGCGCGTGCTGGAATACCTGAACCAGGTGCAATCCCGTCTGCCCGCGCAGGCTCGGGCGGCGCTCGGTCCGGATGCGACCGGCGTCGGCTGGATCTACGAGTACGCGCTGGTCGACCGCAGCGGCAAACTCGACTTGTCGCAGCTGCGCTCGCTGCAGGACTGGTTCCTGAAGTCCGAGCTCAAGGCGGTGCCGAACGTGTCGGAAGTGGCCAGCGTCGGCGGCATGGTGCGCCAATACCAGATCGTGCTCGATCCCGACAAGCTGCGCGCCTATGCCATCCCGCACGGCAAGGTGATCGAGGCCGTGCAGCGCGCCAATCAGGAAACCGGCGGCTCGGTGATGGAGCTGGGCGAGGCCGAGTACATGGTGCGGGCGTCCGGCTATTTGCAGTCGCTCGACGACTTCCGGAAAATTCCGCTGGCGACCACCGATGCCGGGGTGTCCGTGCGTTTGGGCGACGTGGCGCGCGTGGGGCTGGGGCCGGAGATGCGGCGCGGCATCGCCGACCTCGACGGGGAAGGCGAAGTCGCCGGCGGCGTGATCGTCATGCGCTCCGGGAAGAACGCGCTGGAAACCATCGAGGCCGTCAAGGCCAAGCTCGGCAAACTGAAAGCCAGCCTGCCGCCCGGGGTGGAGATCGTTCCTGTGTACGACCGCTCCAACCTGATCAAGCGCGCGGTCGATAATCTCGAACACAAGCTGATCGAGGAATTCATCGTCGTCGCGGTGGTCTGCGCGATCTTCCTGTTTCACATCCGCTCGGCGCTGGTGGCCATCGTCTCGCTGCCACTGGGCATACTGATCGCCTACATCGTCATGTCCTACCAGGGCGTGAACGCCAACATCATGTCGCTGGGCGGCATCGCGATCGCCATCGGCGCCATGGTCGACGCGGCGGTCGTGATGATAGAGAACGCCCACAAGCATATCGAGGCATGGAACCACGCCCACCCCGGCCGGAGGCTGGCAGGCGAGGCCCAGTGGACCGTGATCGGCGACGCCGCGGCCGAAGTCGGCCCGGCGCTGTTCTTCTCGCTGCTGATCATCGTGCTGTCCTTCATTCCGGTGTTCACGCTGGAGGCGCAGGAGGGACGCTTGTTCGCGCCGCTGGCCTTCACCAAGACCTACGCCATGGCGGCGGCGGCCGGCCTGGCGGTCACGCTGATCCCCGTGCTGATGGGTTACCTGATCCGTGGACGCATCCCCGACGAGCAAAAAAATCCGCTGAACCGGTGGCTGATCGCGCTCTATCGGCCGCTGCTGGAAGTGGTGCTGCGCCGTCCCAAAGCCACGCTGGTGGCGGCCGGCGTGATCGCGCTGCTGACGATCTGGCCGATGTCGCGCCTGGGTGGTGAATTCATGCCGCCGCTGGACGAGGGCGACTTGCTGTACATGCCGTCCGCCTTGCCCGGCATCGGCGCCGGCAAGGTGGCGCAGCTGCTGCAGCAGACCGACCGGCTGATCAAGACCGTGCCGGAAGTGCAATCGGTGTTCGGCAAGGCCGGCCGGGCGGAGTCCGCCACCGATCCGGCGCCGCTGGAGATGTTCGAGACGACGATACAGTTCAAGCCGCGCGATCAGTGGCGGCCCGGCATGACCACCGACAAGCTGGTCGACGAGCTCGACCGCATCGTCAAGGTGCCGGGGCTGTCCAATATCTGGGTGCCGCCGATCCGCAACCGCATCGACATGCTGGCCACCGGCATCAAGAGCCCGGTCGGGGTCAAGGTGGCCGGCGCGAGCCTGCGGGAGATCGACCGCATCACCGGCGAGATCGAGCGGGTCGTCAAGCGCGTGCCGGGCGTGTCGTCGGCGCTTGCCGAGCGGCTCAACGGCGGGCGCTACGTCGATATCGATATCGACCGCGACGCGGCGGCGCGCTATGGCCTGAACATCGCCGACGTGCAGAGCGTCGTGTCGAGCGCCATCGGCGGCGACAACATCGGCGAGACGGTCGAGGGCTTGCAGCGCTTTCCGATCAATGTGCGCTATCCGCGCGAGGTGCGCGACTCGGTCGAGAAATTGCGCGAGCTGCCGATGCAGACCGAGCGCGGCGCGCAGATACGGCTAGGCGACGTCGCCACCATCCGCATCGACGACGGTCCGCCCATGCTCAAGAGCGAGAACGCGCGCCTGTCGGGCTGGGTGTATGTCGATATCCGGGGCCGGGATCTCAGCTCGGCGGTGCATGAGATGCAGCAACTCGTCGCCAGGGAGGTGGTGCTGCCGGCCGGCTATTCGGTGTCCTGGTCCGGACAATTCGAATACCTGGAGCGCGCGACGGCCAAGCTCAAGTTCGTCGTGCCGATGACCTTGCTGATCATCTTCGTGCTGCTGTACCTGACCTTCAAGCGCGTCGACGAGGCGGTGCTGATCATGGCGACGTTGCCGTTCGCGCTGGCCGGGGGCATCTGGCTGCTGTGGGCGCTGGGGCATAACCTTTCGGTCGCCAGCGGCGTCGGCTTCATCGCCTTGGCGGGCGTGTCGGCCGAGTTCGGCGTCATCATGCTGTTGTACCTGAAGCACGCGTGGGAAGCCCGGCTGGCGCAAGGCGTTCCGGGCGAGGCGGACCTGCTTGACGCCATACGCGAAGGTGCCGTGCTGCGCGTCAGGCCGAAGGCGATGACGGTCGCCGTCATCATCGCCGGCCTGGTGCCGGTCATGATCGGGTCGGGCACGGGGGCGGAGGTCATGCAGCGCATCGCGGCGCCGATGGTGGGCGGCATGATCACCGCGCCCTTGTTGTCGATGTTCGTGGTGCCGGCGGTGTTCCTGTTGTTGCGGCGCAGGTCCATCCGAGTGGCGGCGTAAATAAAAAGCCGCCGGACAGCTGGACTGTCCTGCGGCTGGCGAATGCTACGTTACAGCGACTTCAGGAACGCCAGCAGGCTGTCGCGGTCGGCCTTCGACAGTTTCTCGAAGCGTTGGCGGGCAACGTCCGCCTCGCCGCCGTGCCACAGGATGGCTTCCGTCAGGTTGCGGGCGCGGCCGTCGTGCAGGTAGCCGACCTTGGCGCTGTTGCCCATCACCTTGTCGGTGTAGCCGATGCCCCACAGCGGCGCGGTACGCCACATGCCGCCCTTGGCCTGGCCTTCGACCAGCTTGTCGGCCAGGCCGGTGCCCATGTCGTGCAGCAGCAGGTCGCTGTACGGACGGATGGTCTGGTTGCGCAGCTCGGCAAACAGGTGGCCCGATCCGGTCTTCATCTCCGCCGTGTGGCAGGCCACGCAGCGCATGCCCTGGAACACCTTGGCGCCGGCCGACACCAGCGCCGGATTGACGTTCAGCTCGTCGATAGGCGCCACGCCTTTCGGGAAGCCGCTGGCCAGGCTGCGTTGCGCAGGCACGGCCACCAGCGCCAGGTAGCGCGAGATCGATTGCAGGTCCGCTTCCGAAATGCCCTTCTGCGCGACGGCGGTCGAGCAGCCGGCCGGATCGGTGCCGCAGCTGCGGTTGCGGTACACCGGCGAGGTCACCGACATGTCCTGCAGCAGCGCGGCGGATGCCTGTTGACGCAAGGTCGCCTTGGACGCCTTCCAGCCGAAGCGGCCGAGGCGCACGGCCGAGCTTTCCGGATCGTAGACGAAGTTGGCCGTGCCCTTGACGCCGTCGGCGTCCGGCGTGCTGCGCACGCGCGCCAGGATGTCGGCTTCCGGCACCGCCTCCAGCAGGCCGGCGCCGATGATGGGCTGGGCGGCGCGCAGCGAATACGCATCCGGCACCGGGCCTTCGAACGCCAAGGTCGGCTTGCGCAGCTCGGCCTTGGTGCCGTCGGCCAGCGTCACCGTGCTGGTTTCAAACGCGGCCACCTTGACGTTGGTGCCCCAGTTCTGCGCCGCGCCGGTCGGCGAGACCGCGTTCATCTGCACGGCAGCGCCGTACTGCGGATGCGCCAGCTGGTTGCCGCTGGCGTCGATCGACGCCACCCGCACCGACATGCTGTCGAGCTTCTGGTTCAGCGCGGTCGGCGCCGGGCTGCGGCCGTTGTTGACGTGGCAGGCGAAGCACGAGGACTGGTTGTAGCGCTGTCCCTGCAGGCCGACGGCGCCGTCGTAGCGGTCGTTGCCCGGCTCGTTGTGGTCGCCGGTGGTGAAGTTGGTGTGGAACAGGCGGCGTCCCTCGACGAAGCGCTGCATGTTCTGCATGCCGATGTTGTTGTGCGGCTGCTGGAACATGAACAGCGCGTTGTCCGAGTAGTTGTAGGACACCGAGCCCTGGCCGCCGGACAGCGTTTCATCCGGCAGCGGCACCGAGTTCAAGCGCGGCTGCACGCCGTACCACGGCTTCAGGCCGGAGCCGACCACGTATACCCATTCCTGCGAGTAGTAGCGGATGCCGCCGGTGTCGCCCTTGGCCGTCATCGACGCGGTGGTGCTGAACATCGACGGCGACACCTCGATCACGTCGCCGACGACCAGCGGCCGGGCAGGGATGTCCTTGCCGTTCGGGAAGCCGTTGGCGTCCAGCGCGGTCATGCCGGGATAGTTGCTGACCTGGATGGTGCAGCCCCCGTTGATGCCGTTGGCATTGGTCAGGCGGTTGTTGGCCGGGTAGGCGGTCGGCTTGCAGATGGCGATGTTGTCGTCGACCAGCTGGCCCGGGGCCATCCAGCCGTAGCCGGTCACGCCGGGCCGGTCGATGGCGCGGAAGAACGCCACGCCGCCCTTGAGGAAGTCGACGGTGGTGTACTGGTTGACGGTCAGCGTGGGCTTGGTGACGCCGGCCACGCGGCTGTTGTCGATGACCTCGACACCCCAGCTGCGGTTCTTGAAGTATTGCGGCACGAAGGTCAGGTAGTTGCCCGGGCCCTTGTCGACCGGCAGGCCGGTGACCGGATCGACGGTCTCGTTCGGGCCGTAGCCGATTTCATTCCATTCCTCGCCGCGCTCGCGGCCGTGGCGGGCCAGGCCGCGAGCGCCGAAGCGGGTCACCAGCGTGCCGTCGGGCAGCGTGAACTGCAGCGACTCCAGTGCTTCGGCAGCGGGCAGCGGCGCCAGGCCGGCGCCGCTGGCGGGGAACTTGAAGGCCGACGTGGCGGCGCTGGACAGGGTGTTGTCGCTGCCCGGGGTCTTGAACTCGACCTCGAACAGCGAGTAGCCGTATTGCGTCGCGCGGGCCACGCCCTGCAGGCGGATGTAGCGCGCGTTGACGCCGAGGTTGAAGAACTCCTCGGTGCCGCCCTGGCCGGCGGTCACCGTGCGGATGGTCGTAAATTTCTGGCCGTCGTCCGACACCAGCAGGTTGTATTGCTTGCCGTAGGCATTCTCCCACAGCAGCTTCATGTAGCCGACCTGGGCCTTGGCGCCGAAGTCGAACTGTATCCACGCGCCGTCCTCGGAGGCGCTGGCCCAGCGGGTGTTGGTCTGGCCGTCGATCGCCATGGCGGCGGACAGGCCGCCGTTTTCCGTGGCCGACGAGGTGGCCGCCACCGGCTTGATGGCCACGCCGGGCTTGCTCACGTCGACCGGCACCGTCGGCGGCGGATCGGGTATCGGGTCCTGCGGCGGCGTGGTGGCAGGGCTGCCGGTGAAGGCCTGGATCTCGAAGATCGAATAGCCGTAATTGGTCGAGCGCTTGACGCCCTTCATGCGCAGGTAGCGGCCTTGACCGTTCAGTCCGGTCAAGTCCTCGGTGCCGCCCTGGCTGTTGTCGACGGTCTTGATGGTGGTCCAGGTCGAGTTGTCGTCGGACACTTGCAGTAGATACTGGGTTGCGTGGGCGTTTTCCCAGTCGATACGCACGCGGGTGATGGTCTGCGTGCTGCCGAAGTCCAGCGTCAGGTACTGGTCGTCGCTAAAGCCGCTGCTCCAGCGGGTGCCTTCGTTGTGGTCGATGGCTGCCGCTCCGGACAGGTCGCCGCGCTCGGACGAGCTGGCGATGGCGCTGACCGGCGTCAACGCGGTCTCGGCCGACGCCACGGCGCCGCCCTGGACTTTCATTGCGCTCAAGGTGCGCGGCGCGTTGGCGGTGGAATCGGCGCTGCCGCCGCCGCAAGCGGCCAGCAGCAAGGTCAGGGCCAGTGGCAAGCCCTGGATGGGAAGCTTGCGTAGCTGTTGCAGCGGCAAGCGCTGTCGATACGGAGGTGTATTCATTTTTTTATACCCTATACGTGGTTTGTTACGGCAGCATTCCGATAATAGGAAACGTTTCCATCCCGGACTTGAGGTTTTATAAAACTTTCAATGAGGCAATGGCGATGAAGATATCTTGCGTTATCGCGCATGTCAAGCGTGCGCGCCAAGAAACTTTGTAAGCGTCAAATAGCACGATGTTACGGAATTTTGCCGGGAGAACAGCACATTTTATTTTTTGATATGGTGACATATCGTATCCGCCGGCGCCCGCACATCGGCATCGGCTAGGCATCACCGACGTCTTTGTCGCCTTCAAGCTGGCGCTTTAACCACTGATCGGAGGTTGGACTGAGATGTTGAACGTCCTTATCCAGGATGAACTTTTCTTTCGAGTCCCATTTCCCCATCTTCTCGGTAAATTTCTCCGGATAGTCCTTGGCCAGGCAGGCAATATTGGCCCAGGGGTCGCAAATGGCCAGGTCTTTGGGCCATTTCGTCATGTCTTTCGGCATGGGGCCCGGCTCAATCGCGCCGACCACGACAAAGACGTGATCGGGCGTGCCGCCGAGTATTGCCTGCTTGCCCGAGCTGCGCAAATAGTCTTGTGCAATGAGCGACAGATCAAAGCAATTGTGCCCCTTCGATGCCAGCGCGGCCCGTACCATCGCTGGCCGGTCGCCCTTGACCGCCCTGATTTGCTTGACTGCGCTATTGGATGCGAGCAGCCGGGTCTTCTCTTCGCTCCATGCCTTCTTCGCGCTGTATTTGTTGGCGGATTTGAAGTTGCCTTCTTTCGTGTAAAAGTCCTCGCGGACCATCGTCTTCGCGGCGCTTGCCGCATCAAGATTTCGAATGCCTGCCGAGGATGTGTGATTGAGCGTTGCCAGCAGCTTGATTTGCAAGGCGTTCTTTTTAGGGGGAGCGGATGCCTGCGCATAGACGTGCCCGGACAAAGGCGGCACGACAGCGGGCGCCGCGCCTGATCTGGACGGGGCAGCAGGGGACAGCGGGTCAGGTGCGACATACGCATCCGTGGAGACGCCAAATCGCGCAAATATTCCCATGCATCCTTCCCCGTGAAGACGACGTCATACGTGTCCTTGAGTAACCCCGGGATCGACGACGGTTCCACGCCACGACTGCCTTGCGAATCATGGAACTTGGGTACCGGCAGCCTACACATACCAGTATTGGTGTGTGCGGAACAACGCGTACTCAAAGGCCAAAACCGTGCTGGACGGGGGTTCGATTCCCCCCACCTCCACCAAATGCCGGTGATCTTCCGCGTGGCGGAAGGCGCCGGCATCTGACGGGGGTGTACAGGTTTCGACAGGGCGGCCAGTAATCGGCGATACATCACGTCAGGCGTCTGACGTAAATAGCGCAAATCGATAATTGCAAATGAATCGCAATTTCTTGCTTACGGCACCTAAACACCGTTAAGCCGAGACACCGGCCCCTTCGCAAGAAGGCTTGGGAACAGAATGGCCGGACCAACTCTGTCGTTTGCAGCGAGAGATGCCGTGCGCAAGCGGGAATTTCGGACATTCCCATAGTCGGCAGCCGTAGAGGGCGCAACCTGTACATTGGGCGCACTGTTTTTTTCGGCGACGCGCCAGCCGCTGCGCCGCCTCCATGCCGGCAAGAGACCGCAATCCCGATAACCCACATTGAAAGTATACGATCATGGCTGCTGTAACCCCCTCCAATAGTTTTTCCCTGGCGTCGCTGTCTCACGACGACGCCAAACCGGCCCCGCTGCCTGCCAATGAAGCGCAGCTGCCGGCATCGCCGTCCACCCCGCCACAGCCGAGCGCGCGCGACAACTCCATCGCAAACCGTTTGCGCCAATCGGTATCGTCGGCCGACGCCGCCTCGATCAGCGGCGTGACGCCGCATGCGGCCGACGCCCAACGTGCCATGCACGAATATGTCAACGCGCTGTTCGCACCGTATAAAAATGGCGCCAACGATACAGCCATCGACGAACTGGCCGCCAACCGGGCCGCTGCGCTGCATGGCAATGGCGAGACGGTGGCAAATCTGCAGAGCTTGTTTGCTTACGCGCACGCCATCGACCTGAGCGCGCACATGGCGGCCGGCGGCAGTGGCGCATTGCCGTTTGCCGTAGCCAACGCGGTAGGCGGCCAGCTGTCCACCTGGCTGCCGAAGGTCAGGGACATCAACGTCGGCCTGCTGTCCGGCTTCCTGACCTATTTGCTGGTGCACGTCGGCGGCGGCGTCAATGGCCGGACGACGGCCCATACGCCATGGCTGCACCCGACCGATCTGCATCCGGCCATGGCCGAGGCGGTCGCCGGGCTGCAACCCGGCTCGGTACAAAAATACAAGGAAATGGCCAGCTTCCAGGGCTTCCCGGCGTCGTTCGCCACGGTGGGCGAATTGCCGACCCTGGCGCACGTGCACAGCCCAAGGGCGGGAATGATCGCGCAAAGCGTCGGCGGTCCGGTGACCGCTCTCATCGGCGGCTCGGTGGTGGCGGGCATCGACAAGACCGTCGAGGAAAAACACAGCCGCAGCGGTCCGGCGCTGTTGTTGGCCAGTCAAACCTGGGAAACGCAGCTTGAGCAACTCAGGCAGCGCCACGATATGCCCGCGTGGAGCGACCGCACGGCGGCGACACTGGCAGGCGGCGCGCGCCAGGTAGGCAACGACTTTGGAGAAAAACTGGTGCAGGGCCTGCGCGACGGTGTCCACCAGCTGCGCGACCAGCCGGCATCAACCGTGGCCAGCGCCGCCATCTGGAGCGTCGGGATAGGTCTCAGCAATTTTGCCTCGAACCAGCTGGGCACCTATATGACGCAGCATGGAGCGTCCGATCTGGCGGTCGCCGCCGCCAAGGAATTGGTGTTCGCCGCCAGCCTGTCGCCGATCAACGCTGCCTGGACCGCGGTGCTCGCGTTCGGTCCTGCGGTCGATGCGAAGCTGGTCGACGCGGTACGCCGGATGCGTGAGGAGACTCCCGTCGCAACACAGGCCTGATTCAACGCGCCAGCACAACGGCGGCCTGGACTTTGGAAGGTGCAGGCCCCCCGTTTTTTTTTAGACAGCGGTATATTATTGGTGTTGGGGGACCGGGGGGGGCTAGGGCCCCGCGGGGGCGGGGGGGGGCGGGGTGTGGGGG